>SLKH01000083.1 GCA_007134665.1 Balneolaceae bacterium | reverse complement strand
TCGGATCGGTCAATAAATCCGAGTCCGTCTCTCAGCCATTGAACAACTGCGCCACCAATAAATATACTGCCCTCGAGAGCATAGTATGTTTTTCCATCAATCTGCCAGGCAATCGTAGTGAGCAAATTATTCTTTGATTCAATCGGTTTGTCGCCTGTCTGCATCAGCATAAAACATCCGGTTCCATACGTGTTTTTGGCCATTCCCGGTTTGCTGCAAACCTGGCCAAAGAGTGCGGCCTGCTGATCCCCGGCAATCCCGGAAATCGGAATTTTTCGGGCAAACATTTCGGGCCCCGAGTGGCCATAAACCTCACTGCTCGATTTGACTTCAGGCATCATTGATTCCGGAATATCAAGGATTTCAAGAAGTTCATTATCCCATTCAACCTTATGGATGTTAAATAAAAGTGTACGGCTGGCATTGGTCACATCTGTGATGTGCACTTTTCCTTCTGTCAATTTCCAGACCAGCCAGCTGTCAACGGTTCCGAAAAGCAGATCTCCATTTTCAGCTAACTTTCGTGCACCATCAACATTATCGAGAATCCATTTGATTTTGGTACCCGAGAAATAGGGATCGAGAACCAGGCCGGTTTTACTTCTGAATGTATCGGTATGTCCGTCATCTTTCAGTTGGGAACAGATATCGGCAGTTCTTCTGTCCTGCCATACAATAGCATTATAAATCGGTTTCCCGGTTTTTCGATTCCAGACAATGGTGGTTTCCCGTTGGTTTGTAATACCAATTGCGGCAACATTTGCTGCAGTTATATTCGCTTTTGAAACCGCCTCAGCAGCAACGCTGACCTGTGAGGACCAGATTTCACCCGGATCATGTTCAACCCAGCCCGGTTTAGGGAAAATTTGCCTGAACTCTTTTTGGGCAACGGATGTAATATTTCCGTCGTGGTTGAAGAGAATTGCACGAGAACTTGTAGTACCTTGGTCGAGCGAAAGTATATAAGCCATTGGTTAGTTGATTTTACTGAAAAGTTGTCGTTCAGCTTCCGGTTTTCACTTTTCTAATGTATATAACCGGTTTTTTAAAGCCTGACGTTCGTTCCTGCATATTATAAATAAAAAAATCACAGTATAGGAATATCATGGAAAATGAATCTTTCCGTTCGCCCAATCCTCTCTTCGCCTATTCATGATCCTTAATACCTGCCCACTCGAGGTACATCTCCCTGACTTCGCTGATGTGATTATCCAGGTTTTCGAGGGTCCAGCCAGAGGTATCAATCGGGGGATAAATGTGCGCCGTACAGGTTCCCGTTCTTGTCATTAATAATCCGCCCTCGCTCAACTCCCGGTTTCCTTCAAAATATACCGGAACAATCGGGTAACCGAGATCGATAGCCATACGAAAGGGGCCTTTTTTAAAAGGGCCGATAATTCCTGGGTGTTTTCTTGAACCCTCCGGAGCCATTAATAGTGAAAGCTGTTTTCTTTTAATTCGGTTTTGTGACTTACGGAGAGTTTCCACGGCTTTATCTGAATCCTGCCTTTTAATGAATACCTGGCCGGTTAATCTTCCGAGTAGAAAGAATATCGGGTTGTATTGGAATTCCCATTTTGCAACAAACCGGATTCTTGGAAAACCGGTTGCCAGAATCGTTAATACATCGAGAGTTGAGCTGTGGTTAACGATATAGAGGGCATTTTCCGGGAGGTGGTCTGTGTGTTTCCTTATTCTGAATTTTATACCGGCAATCCACATTACGAATCTACCCAGCGGGGGCACCATTTTCTCCATGATGAAATTCGTCAATTTGCCAAAAGAAAATATGAGAAGGAGAAGCACAACAGGGGTGTAGATGAGAATGAGAAGCAGAAAGAATACAATAATGGAGAGTGTGCTCCTGAAATATTCAATAGCTGTAAGCGGCCGTTTCTCCATATTTGGTTTTACCGGAAGGCATCTTCGAAGTGTTTGATGTCGGGGGCTCCGTTTCCTTTCTGAACTATAGATATAACATCAAAACGTGCAGGCGATCCTTCCATTTTTCTTTCGTACATCCAGGCTTCTGCTGCCTTATAAATATTTCTTTCTTTCTTAGGATCGATAAAGTCCTCGGGATGCCCAAATTGTGTACCTGAACGTGATTTAACTTCTACAAATACGATACAGGTTTGATCGTAAGCAACGATATCGACTTCAGCCCGTTCAAAAAAATAATTCTGGTCGAGCACAATCCACCCTTTGGATTCAAGATAGGCAGCCGCAATTTTCTCTGCTTCAGATCCTTTTTCCCGTGTTGATTTATTCATCGGTTTCCGGTTCTGGTTTGGATGTTTTATCCTGTTTTTTTGAAAACGACTGATGAGCTTCAGCCATCTTCACGAGCTGCTTCAAAAACTTAAGATTTTTTTTATTGATATATGGCAAAAGAGCGGCTGTGAACCTTTCAAACATTTCAAGAAACTCAATGAAATTTTCAATTCTCTCTTTAAACTCACGGGCTTCCTCCGTTTCAAGACTCTCTTCATCATATTTTTTGCAGAGCTCCTGAAGGTTTTCACGAATTGGAGCGATTTCCCGCTGCTGTCTTTCACTGATCAGGATAGAAACGATATTCCATACATCTTTTTCAGCCGTATAGTAATCTTTTCGCTGCCCTTTAAAATGCACCTTGTGAATCAGATTCCACTGGATCAGGTTTCTGAGATTCATGTTTGCATTACCACGGCTGATATCGAGCTTATTCATAATTGTGTCGGTATCAAGCGGCCGTGTTTCTGCATAGAGCAGGGCATGAATCTGAGCCATGGTTTTATTAATGCCCCATGAAGTTGCCATCTCTCCCCAAAGGAGCACGAATTTATCTATAGCTTCACGATATGGATCCGCTGGATGGTCGGGCATATTCTGTTATTCACTGCTGTTGGCGGATTCACTGCCGTCGGCTTTTGATTCCGCTTTCTTTTCACCGGATGAACCATTCTTCGGTTTGTTATCTTTGTAATCTGTCACATACCAGCCTTCTCCTTTATAGACTACTCCGGCTCCGCCTGATATCAGTCGTCTTACCTTTTGGCCAGTTTCCGGGCATTTACCGAGTGGTTCATCATTAATTCCCTGACGGAATTCAAAGGTGGTTCCGTCTTCACGAATATATTCGTACGTTGGCATAATCTGTCATATTTGTTTTCGTTGAACTCAATTCATTGATGATGAATCAGGATTTTAAATCGTTAAAACCTTTTTTGAGCCTGTTTATTGCTTCTTTTAATTGTTCCATGGA
>SLKH01000252.1 GCA_007134665.1 Balneolaceae bacterium | reverse complement strand
CGGAATCATCAACATAGGGCATAGCCCTATGATTCAGGCCAGCGGACTGACGGAAGCCCCGAAGGGGCGGAAGCCTTCCATATATCAAATTTCAGAACAAAAGCTCTGTGATAGGGTAGTTTTTTTATTTACGATTTAAAAACAGGAACAAACTCTTTCAGAGGCATTTCTGAGGATGATACTGAATTATTCTCTCTCTCCAGGGTCATCTCATACATCACACGGTCACTTCGATAGTATCTTTTCTGATAATAAACCGGTTTCTCACCTATTGTGAATGACGTTCTGTCGATAAGGAGAATAGCTTCGCCTTTTTCAAGGTTCAGTTCTCTGGCAATGGCATCATCAGCAATTTCGGCAGAAATCCGGTAGCACCCCCTGATGATTTTAATATCGTATTCGTCTTCCAGGGTCTGGTAGATCGTTTTTTCAGTTAGCTTATCCTTGTCGAGAAGCTGGCCATAAAGTATGGGCAGCCATGTAATGTCGTATGCTACAGGCTCTCCATCTCCTTTTCGAAGCCGGTCGATCTGAATGACCTTCTGGCCGGGTTCAATATTCAGGATTTCAGCAAGCCAGTCCGGTGAATCTATCGTGATAAATTTTCGTACCTCTGAGGCCGCTTTTAGCCCGGCTTTTTCCATATCCTCATTAAAGTCGGTCAACTGAACGAGGTTGTGAGGTGCGCGCTTGTCGCTTACAAATGATCCGAGCCCCTGGCATCTGTAAATGATTGAATCACTCTCCAGGGATTGAAGTGCACGACGAATAGTTACCCTGCTGACATCGAACTTTTTGGCGAGTTCATTTTCAGATGGTAATTTTTCTTCGGGTTTAAAATTTCCCTTCTCAATTTGATCACGAAGCCACTGGGAAATCTGGCTGTGTCGGGGAATGCCTTCTTTAAGCATAATAATGTTTTTGTTTTGAAAATAATGAAACTGCCCATTAACATCAATACTTGTATTAACATGTATTTTTAGTTATTGTACGGATAATCTAAAAATTCAAATGGGTGTTAGTTATGAGTGCGATAAGAACTGTTTCCGGAAAACAAGTACTTAAAAAGAATAGTGGGCCGTATGTTACACACCACCAGATATTGATTGTCGGGGGCGGATCCGCAGGTATTTCTGTAGCTGCTTCACTCAGAAAGAAATTAAAACATTCTGATATAGCGATCATTGATCCTGCTAAAGATCACTTCTACCAGCCATTGTGGACATTGGCTGGTGTCGGCCTGGTTGAGAAGGAGGAGACTCACCGACGCATGGAGGATGTTATCCCGGATGATGTGGTATTTATCCACGATGCGGTGACTGGATTTCAGCCTGATGAAAAGTTGGTTATTACGAGAAACGGTGAGCTTTTTTCCTATGAATATCTGATTGTGGCACCGGGAATACAGATCGATTGGGATGCCATACCCGGGTTAAGTGATGCAATCGGGACGAATGGAATATGCAGTGTATACTCCTACAGATATGTCGATTATGTAAATGAATGCGTGCAAAATCTGAATAGGGGAACGGCTCTGTTTACCCAGCCGAATACGAAATTTAAGTGTGGAGGGGCACCTCAGAAAATCATGTACATGGCAAGTGATACATGGCGGAGAAAGGGAGTATTGAATAATATTGATGTTCATTTTACCAGCGGTGGCAGTATCATCTTCGGGGTTCCTGAAGTAGCAGAGGCATTAAAAGCACCGATTGAGAGATATGGGATCAAGACTCATTTTCTGCACAACCTGAAGGAGGTGAAACCCGATGATAAGATTGCTGTTTATGATATATATAAAGACGGAGAAGTGGTAGATCAAAAAGAGATGAAGTTCGATATGCTGCATGTGACTCCGCCAATGAGTGCACCTGATTTTGTCAGAAACAGTCCGATTGCCGATGCGGAAGGATGGGTTGAGGTTCATAAGCATACTCTTCAGCATGTAAGATATCCGGACATATTCAGCCTTGGTGATGCCGGCAGTACTCCCAATGCAAAGACTGGTGCTGCAGTACGAAAACAGACTAAGGTTGTAGTGTCCAATATTGTATCTCTGATTAATCGTGGTAAGCTGGATCCGAACATGTCGTATGATGGCTATGGATCCTGTCCGCTCCTGACGGGTTATGGCAAGCTCATACTCGCAGAATTTGACTACGATAACAATATGACTCCGTCGTTCCCGGTCAACCAGGCGAAAGAGCGATGGTCTATGTATGTGCTTAAAAAAGAAGTACTTCCAAGGCTTTATTGGCATGGTATGCTGAAAGGAAGAGCATAGAATTTACTTGTATTGACAAGTAGTTACAATCTTCGTATATTAATTACAGATAAACAAACAGAAACAAAAAATAACATCATGTTAGACTTTCTATATCAACCGTGGCCCTGGTATGTGGCCGGTCCGATTATCGGGCTTACCGTACCGCTGTTATTGTTAGCGGGCGGGAAGATGTTCGGTGTCTCTGCGAACCTGAGACACGCCTGCGCTGCCTGTAACTTCGGCAATGTTGAATTTTTTAATTACGACTGGAAATCTGCAGGGAAATGGAACCTGACGTTTTTGGTCGGATCCGTGCTTGGCGGTTTTTTGGGCGGATATGTATTTGCGAACCCTGAGCCCATACAGCTTGCAGCTTCAACGATTACAGATCTGCAGTCACTTGGAATTCAGGATTTTAATGGACTGGTGCCGGACGATCTTTTTGAATGGAGTGTACTCGGTTCAGGAACAGGATTGATTGTGCTTGTACTCGGCGGTTTTCTCGTTGGATTTGGAGCAAGATATGCAGGCGGTTGCACATCCGGTCATGCTATTTCGGGACTTTCAGATTTACAACTCGCATCCCTGATCGCTGTCATCGGATTTTTTATCGGTGGTTTACTGATGACCTACCTGTTATATCCAATCATCTTATCCTAAACTTTCTAATGACATGAAATTCACAGAATATTTAAAATACTTAACTATTGGGATTGTATTCGGCTTTGTGCTGATAAAATCTGAAGTTGTATCCTGGTTCAGAATCCAGGAGATGTTCCGGTTTGATTCCATTCATATGTACGGAATCATCGGGCTGGCAGTTATTGTAGGAATCATATCAGTTCAGATCATCAAGAGGCTGAATATGAAAGATTCCCAGGGGAACCCGATTTCCATACCACCAAAAGATGCTTCACAGGTAACCCGATACATTGTAGGAGGAAGCATTTTTGGACTTGGCTGGGCGTTGCTTGGTGCCTGTCCGGG
>SLKH01000044.1 GCA_007134665.1 Balneolaceae bacterium | reverse complement strand
CCCAAACATCAAAAATGTCATAAATGCGATAAAAGCCGGATTCTGTAACTGAAATCCCCATCCAAGCTCCTGGCCGCCAGCCCGCAATCCAAGGAGCAACCCGGCTAATACCAGAAAAGAGAGCAATACCCCTATACCAAACATCAGTCCGTGTAACCTGACCTGGCCGGGTTTATGGCCCGACATTTCCATAAAGTTCATGATCTTTATGGATAAAATCGGAAAGACACACGGCATCAGGTTCAGGATCATTCCACCAAGAAATGCAAATCCAAGAATAATCAATAATCTTGCCGATAACGGTGAATCTGCTGCTGAAGCGAGAAAGCCATCATCTTGTTCTTCTCCGATCGTAACATCCACGACCATCGCTTTAATTCGTCCTTCCTGATCCCAGCCATCCGGGTTATAAAGAAGCCCCCATAATCGTTCGATATCACCCGACTTATAGGTTGATTTCTCAAGCTGTATCGTAAGGGTGTTACCATCTATTTCATAAGGCTGATCTGCGCCATTCTCAATCTCTCCCTCTTCCTTGGCAAAGTAAATGACTTCCTGATAATCCGGAAGTTCGAAAGCATCGGTTGAAAGTTGTAACGTTGCTGTACGCCCGCTGAAAGAAGCAGATGCATTCCAATAATCAAGTTTTACCGGAAGTTGCTGTCTGGTTTCTGAAAAAATATCCTGCCACCTTTCATCGTACTCCACGTCGGAGGCAGTTGCAGTTAAGGTTAATTCGATATCAGCAAATTCAGGAATACAGATCTTTTCACAGATCAGCCAGTCAGCCTGAGTCATCAGGGTAAACTCTTCTCCGTCTGCCAGGTGTTCAGGAGCTGTTGCCTCCATCATAAATAATTTCTCGCCATGATATCCATAGCTGGTGAGCCCCGAAACATCGATCCATTCCGGGTAAGGCCATTGAATCTCACCGATCTCAAAACCTTCAGGATTCATCCATTCAAGGAGCAATGGCATTCCCGAATCCCCTGGATTTCTCCAGTACACATGCCACCCTTCCCGCAAATCCATGCGAACACCGATCCAGAAAGTTTCACCCGGCTGAACCGTTTTCTGTTCCGATATCAGTTCGACTTCTGCATTTTCTGTTCTTACTGGATCAGCTTCTAAAACAGAAATCAGAGTAAAGAAGAATAGTATCGCAGTGGTTAATATAGTTCTCATTTATTTTAAGGCTAACTAATTGTTTTAAAGCGATAAAACTGAATATGAATTAAATTATTTTATTATTCTATCCAAATGACATTTTTTTACAATAGAATAACCACCGTTTTAGAATCTTAAATTAAGTGTGAAGCCAGGACTGCCAGGGATTCATCTGAACAAATGCACGTGATGACAGAACCATGATCATCAGTATGAAACTTACTTTCATATGGCAGTACCTGCTTTTAACCCAAAAAAGGTCTATCGACTTTTTTGGGTTTATATGATTTATCTATTTACAACATTTAACTCTTGAAAGTAAAAACCATACCGAAACTGAATAAGAGATCTGCAATATCATTATGAAATATTGTGGATCAGGAAGGCATACCGGAACCGGAAGATGCTTCGAAACTTCTCCAGGTTAAATTTTAATTTCTGTCCCGAGAATTTTTTTAACATGAGAAACGATGCCATCAGGCCCTATACCAACCTCATCATGAAGTTCCCGCTGGGTTCCATGTTCAACGATTTTATCCGGAACTCCCATAATGGTAACCGGTACACGTACGGATTTTGAAATGATATATTCTGCTATAGCGGAACCGAATCCTCCAAGCCGGGTTGCATCTTCGATCGTGATGATGTGACGATACCGGAGGAGTAATTCATCAATCAATGCTGTATCAATAGGCTTGGCAAATCTCATATCATAATGCCCGATTTCTATTCCATCGGTCAATAACTGACCGGAGGCTTCAATCACGTATTTGCCAATCGGGCCAAAACTGAGGACTGCAATTTCCTCACCTTCCCTGACACATTGGCCTTTTCCGATTTCGATCTCACGAAAGCCATCCCGTACCTCCATTCCGGTCGCTTTTCCACGAGGATATCGTATAGCCCATGCAGCTTCTTCATGTTTTGAAGCTGTGTACATCATATCTCTCAGCTCTTGTTCATTCAGAGGAGAAGAAACGATCATGTTTGGTACAGCTCTCAGGTAAGAAATGTCATAAAGCCCGTGATGGGTCGGGCCGTCTGCACCAACAAGGCCGGCACGATCTATGCAGAAGACGACCGGTAATTTTTGGATGGCTATATCATGAATAACCTGGTCGTAAGCACGCTGTAAAAAAGTGGAATAAAGGGCGGCAAACGGTTTCTTCCCTTCGGTTGCGAGGCCAGCAGCAAAAGTAACCGCATGCTGCTCAGCGATTCCTACATCAAATGCCCGTTCCGGGAACCTGTTCATCATCGGCCACAAGCTCGACCCACTTGGCATTGCAGGGGTTATCCCGACAATTCGTTCATCTTTTTCAGCCAGTTCTACCAGTGTATCCCCGAAAACGTGTTGATATTTTGGGATCTCCCCCGTTTTAACAGCTGGTGCCAGTGACCTTCCTGTAATCTTGTCAAACGGGCTACTCGATGCGTGCCATTTGGTTTGCTCTCGTTCAGCAGGTGCAAATCCTTTGCCCTTTACCGTTACGATATGCAGCAATTTTGGGCCTGACACTGTTTGGAGGTCCTCCAGGTGCCTGCGAAGTGAATCAACATTATGACCGTCAACAGGACCGTAATACTTAAATCCGAGTGCCTGGAAGAGGGCACCGGGGGTGATGGCAGCCGTAATTGCTCTTTCAAGTTTCGAAGCGACAGTTCTCATTTTATCACCTGCCTTTTTGAAATGGCCAAGCAGGTCATAAATTTCATCCCGCATCTTGTTAAACGTTTTGCTGGTTGTGATTTCAGCAAGATATTCTTTAAGTGCGCCCACATTCGGATCGATCGACATGCAGTTATCGTTTAGAATAACCAGCATATCACTGTCCAGGGCTCCGGCATTATTCATGCCTTCAAAAGCGAGACCTGCAGTCATAGCACCGTCGCCGATTACAGCAACCACTTTTTTGTCGGATTTATTGAGGTCCCGGGCAACGGCCATCCCGAGTGCCCCGGAAATAGACGTGCTTGAGTGTCCCACCCCGAAAGTGTCATATTTGCTCTCAGATCTTTTCGGAAACCCGGAGAGTCCTTTGTATTTACGATTGGTATGAAATTGATCTCTTCGGCCTGTCAGGATTTTAT
>SLKH01000192.1 GCA_007134665.1 Balneolaceae bacterium | reverse complement strand
CAGCCAATGCATTGGCCGGATTTTCGACTGTACCGCCATAGACTCCGGAATGCAGATCCCGGTTGGGGCCCTTAACTTCCACTTCCATATAGGTGAGACCCCTCAGTCCATATGTGATAGAAGGCTGATTTTCACCAAACATTGCAGTATCTGAAATTAGTACCATATCACATTCCAGCATATCCTTGTGTTCGGTAATAAATGGAATCAGGTTTGGAGAACCGATTTCCTCTTCTCCTTCAAGTAAAAACTTTACGTTAACCGGCAGTTCGGTTCCGGTTTTTAAATAAGACTCAACCGATTTAATATGAGTAAATGACTGGCCTTTATCGTCACTTGCTCCCCTTGCATAAACCCTGTTATTTTTTATCGAGGGCTCAAAGGGCGGAGTAAGCCACAGGTCGACCGGATCAGGCGGCTGCACATCGTAATGTCCATAGATCAATACTGTCGGGCGATCATCATGCGGACATTTCTCAGCATATACAATAGGCTGCCCCTCTGTTTCATAAAGCTGTACAAGATCCATCCCGATATTATCCAGTTCCTGCTGCAGGAATGATGCTGCTTTCAGCACATCAGACTTGTGTTCATTACTGGTACTTATGCTTGGAATTCTCAGGAATTCAAAGAGCTGTTCCTGAAATTTTTCGATATTTTGGTCAATATATTCCTGTACAACCGTCATAAATAAAATTTTAGTCCATCTCGATTAATGTAGAATTGAAGATATGGTTTTAACAGCGAAAAATCCGGGGATGCAAGGAATTCAAATTTGACCGATTGTTTCAGGCAGATGACAGTTAAAACGTTCTTACCCGCTGTTCTTCAATCCAGCCATACATGCCGTTTTCAAGGCGAACATACAGCCAGTCGTTCACTTCTGTACTTCTCTGTTTATCAACCGTCATCGTGTACCCTTCATATGCGTTACTTATAGACGCAGATGTATCAGATGGCCTTTGATGTACGATCGTTTGACGGTCAATCATTACAGCAGTTTCAAAGCGTTCATCCAGGTAATCAAGATAAAAAGATGATAAAACGATCAGGATTGAAATGACACCAAGCAGGTATCCCGTTCTAAGTAACCACTTTGAATTTTTATCAACAAACCAGCTACCAATTACAGAGCCAATACCAGCATTGAACAGGATAATCCCGATGATTAAGAGGGCAGATGCTCCGAAAGCATCATTAAGCCAATCAAAGAACCGTTCCCATGGCAATTTGGGAAGTACTGCAGACCTCCGGTTAAACTGTTCATTAATATATTCAAGTGTTCGATTTGCATCCTGTTGCGTTCCAGGGAATTGGGCTGACTGGAGCAAATAGAATTTTGCAAGGCCCAGGGAATCCTGAAACATGGAAGCCAGTGCCATGTTATAATAAAGCTCTCCGGATTGATAGCCATCGTTATGAATCGACTTATAAACCTCAAAAGCCTCCTCAATTCTCTGTTCTTCCATGAGCTGATTCGCATAGTCAAATTGCGACTGTTGAGCGTTTAAATCAGCTGAGAAAACGATAAACAACAAGAAAAGCATGAATCCTGGCACTAACCGAATCATAAAGCTGCCCTTAGCTGTTTCAAGAGAGTTCTTGTCCGTTTAATATCCATTTCGATGTCTTCGGTATTCTCAACCGGAGCGTAACTGATATTAGCGCACTTATTCAGGATCTTTTTCAGGTCCTGGCTCAAATTACCATTCTTTACCCTTTTACCTGTTTCGTCAACTATTTCATTATCTGACAGCCCCGCTCCCGGCAAACCGGTTCGGTCGGTGATATATCCGGTTATCACTTTATGTAGCAGGTTGTACACTTCTTTGGAATTGTCTTCTGCTACTTTACTTTCCGCTTTCAGAAGCAGTTCTTCTACCTTATCCCAGGCATGATGCGCCCGTGCAAAACTTTCATCTGTCTGCAAACGGTTCACGTGTCTTTTTTGCTTCCAGGCAATTACCAGTGTAATTAACGGTATTAAAAATCCGATCCAGATCCAGTTGCTGTTAAGTAAATTTTGACTTCCCGATTGCTGCCAGACAGCTAACCCCGTCATTAATTGCAGGTTCACATTCTGCCCTGCATCAGCTACAGTTGCTGCAGGATCACGTATGACCTCAATCTCTATTGAAGGCAGCGTTACGTAATTGTATCGGTAGATTTCCGGATCAAAAACTGCAATCCGTTTTTCAGGAATACTAAAAATTCCGGCAGTCCTTGGAACCACACGATCCCTGAATGTCCGTGTTCCACTGATGGTAGTACCTCGCCGGCTGATATCGGTTTCTTCCTGCGGTGAATAAATTTCAAAATTTTCCGGAAACGTATAGGAGGGCTTACTGACCAGGGGAAGATTCCCTTCTCCTGAAATGATCGTTGTCACATCTATGGACTCTCCAATATATGCCTGAGTAACCGAGGCTCTCCGGGAGATATTGAAATTCCCAACGGCTCCGATCGATTCACCGGTTTCAGGAGACTCAATGCGGCTTATCGGAAGTATTATCTCCTCAGTTTCAAGGGTAACCCGGCGCTGATTGGTACCAAGTCCGCCAAATACACTGCCAAAAGGATCATTCCGCTGCGGCCGTGATCTGATCCCAAGATTGAGTTCAAACGGACTAAGAGTTAATTCACCTGACCTGGATGGAAACAGGGCATAACGCAGCAGAGTTGCCTTACGGTACCGGACATCTCCCAGGATAACCGTCTCTGCCTGGGGCTGTTCAATATTTTCAAGCTGTTCCTTCCAGAAACCATCTGTTCTCCATCCGGAGGCCGGTTGATAGGAGGTGACTTCAATTCCTGTCTTAAAATAGATCACCAGGCTTGCTATCAATTGCTGGCCAACAATCGGAGATTCTTCATCGATTTCTATTTCAGCAAATATATCAGGCAGTCTCTGCCTCAGATCTCTTTGCAGTGACCGTTGTGGCAGTACTTCAACATGCAGGGCGCTTGTCAGTTGTTCCTCACCGTCGATTGAAATCAATATGGGTGGAATTCTGAATGTTCCTGTTTCCCGTGCAATCAGGGTATACGTATAGGAAGTAACCGTTGTTGTCTGCCCGTTCACGATGGAGATACTTTGCCCACGGGCTGGTGTTGCATTCAGAATCCGAATGCCATCGATCTGAGGTATTACAGGAAGATCAATACTTCGAAGTGAGCTGCCTTTGACTTCGATCGTGAGCCCGAACTGTTCTCCTACAAATACCTGGCTTTCTGATAACGAGGCATCAAGAGTGTAATCCTGGGAAT
>SLKH01000063.1 GCA_007134665.1 Balneolaceae bacterium | reverse complement strand
CGCACCATAATACTCAGGTCAAGAGTAACTTCCCTGTCGCGTCGTGATATACGCGACATACTTTCTTCAAGATGGAAGCTGCCGAGTGCTGTAATCGGTACACGGACATCTTCCAACTGCAATACTTCAAGACTGAATAAATCATCTCTGTTCTGGAAACGATCGCGCACATTACGAACCTGAATAGGAATTTCCCGGCCGCCTTCACGGAAAAACCCTGCCCTGGTTCCCCTTGCCTGGGTACCGAAAGCATTGGCAACTGCACCTGATGATGCATTAATGCGGCTTGCAAACTCCCGGTCAATATGATATTCCAATTCCGGCATGGGCTGAGTTCTCGGATTAGAAACCGACATAACCCAGTCTTCCTGTACAAGCCGGTCTTCTATTCTGTAGGAATATTCTCTTAACAGATCCATATCCGGCCCAACAAGGCTAATTTGCATACCTCTCGGGCCCCAGCCGCCACCTCCCAACCCCCCCGGGCCGCCACCGGCAACAGAAATATCAATTTCCACATCCGGTTCATCGAACATCTGTTCAACCTGAATTGTAAAATCATGAGTCGTTATATCTCTCTGCCTTTGATCAACAAGAAGTATTTTTAAATCACCAAGGTTGCTCTGTGTCGTCCAGCGCTGCCTTCCGATACTGGTAATAACTGTACGCACTTCCGGCATATCGAGCAACTGTTCGCTGTAATCCCGCAGCAGGTTGGCCGTTGTTGAAAGCTGGGTTCCGGCCGGAAGTTCCACCCTCATATTGAATTCACCGGTATCACTTTCCGGAAAGAATTCACCAGGAATTGTCCGAAACAGGTAAAAAGAACCGACAAGGATACCAACAACAAACAGGGTGATAACATATTTACGTTTTAATATCCAGTAAAGGATTTTTCCGTAGTTATTTTCAATTCTCGATATCATCCGGAAAGTAAAGCTCCTGTTGTTGAAATCTTCCCTTCTCATCAGCAGGGAAGCCAACACCGGAATCAGAATAATTGATGCCAAAAACGAGCTGGTGATTGCTATGGAGATCGTCAGTGCCAGGTCCCTGGTAACTGTACCTGTAACACCGGACACACCCAGTATCGGGACAAAAACTGCCAGGGTTGTCAGCGTTGAACCTAAAAGTGCACCTGCAACTTCATTCGTGCCTTGCAGGGCTGCCTCAAATCGTCCCTTGCCCTCTTCAAGCATGTTTGCAATGCTTTCGGTAACAACAATTGAATTATCAACCAACAAACCGATAGCCAGAGCAAGCCCGGTTATAGAGATAATGTTCAGTGTGATCCCTGCAAAATACATGGCAGCAAACGTCGCCGTCAATGATACCGGTATGCTCATCGCCACAACGAATGCAATTCTCCATCCGCCCATGAAAAGTAAAAGAATCAATATAACCACAACGAGTGCGATCAGTGCAGATTGGGCGAGGTTACTTATTGAATTTTCAATAAATTCTCCCTCATTACTCAACACCTGCATGGTAACACTTGCCGGCAACTGGCCTCCAAACTCATGCATTTGGGCAATTACTGCCTGGGCAACATCAAGGGTATTGGCGTCCGACTGTTTTTGAACCTCCACAGTTACACTGTTATTGCCGTTTACCTCTTCAATAGAGTTGATATCAGCATACGTATTTTCCACATTGGCTACATCCGAAACCCGAATGGGTATTCCGTCTTCACTTCGCCTGATCACTGTCTGCTCAATCTCTTCGATGGACCGGTAAACAGCTTCTGCCCGCACACTGTAACTGGTCCTGTCGGCTACAAGGTTACCAATCGGTTGATTGATATTATTTTGATTCAGGGCTGAAACCACATCTGCAGGAACTACCCTGTGCCTGGCCAATGCATCCGGGTCAAGACTTACAAAAAAGTTTCGGTGCAACCCGCCCTGTGTATCGGCAGATGCCACACCCGGAATCCGTTCCAGTCGCGGCTCAATAAAATCTTCACTTAGCTGACGCAACTCATCAAGCCCAAGAACAGACGACTCCACACTGAGCTGCATAATAGGTGACCTGTCCGGGTCAAATTGAAAGATTACAGGTTCATTGGCCTCTGAAGGCAATTGAGGCCTGATCCTGTCCATCGCCTCCCTGAGTTTAAGTTCTGTAGATTGGACATTCACACCAGGCCGCAATCTCAGAATCAGAAAAGCTCCCCCGCGCCGCACATTTGATTCAAGTTGTTGAATTCCTTCGACCCCCATGATGGCCCCTTCAATCGGTTCAACTACCAGCCGGGACATATCATCTGGTGCAACATTCGAATAATTCACTGACACTGCAAGTACCGGAATATTGAATTCAGGCATTAGAGTCACTTTCAAATTCGTAAGTGAGAAGAGTCCAAAGCCAATTACAAGCAAGGACATCATAAAGACAGTTACCGGCCTCTTTAAGATCTTCTCAGTGATTGTTACTTTTTTCATAGTTCAGCTCATATCTATTGTTGATCGATCAGGGGATCTTCTTTATGAATGGCATTAAAACCTGCTTTCTCAACCATTGTATTAACCATTTTATACATGCAGGGAACAGCAAACAACATCAATAAAGTCGACATAAAGAGCCCGCCGATCACGGTTCTGGCCATTGGGCTCCAGGTTTCAGCACCCGCCCCAAGCTGAAGGGCAAGCGGCACCATTGCGAGAATGGTCGTAAATGCAGTCATCAATATCGGCCTTAATCTTCTCGATGCACCATTCACAATTGCATCATGGCGGCCCTGGCCTCGTGACTGAAGTATTTTGATATAATCGATCATTACAATTCCATTATTGACCACAATTCCGGTCAACAGTACCAGCCCTACCATTGCTGTAACACTGATAGGTGTTTGAGTAAGCCAAAGAATCAATAGCACACCTGTCAGAGCGAGTGGAATGGTAACAATTATTATAAACGGCTCGACGAGACTTTCAAACTGAGAAGCCATCACCATATAAGTAAGGACTCCGGCAATCAGAAAAGCTATCATCAGATAATAAAACGACTGTTGCTGATCTTCTGCAGCGCCGCCAACTTCATAACGATACCCTTCCGGCCAGTTAATCTGATCAAGAATAACCCGAGTCTGTTCGGTAGCCGCGGCAAGATCAATCTCATCCAAATCCGCCCCGATCTCAATCATGCGCTCCTGGTTGATCCGGTGGATACTTGAAGGCCCGGTGATCCGGTTGATTTGAGCCAGGTTTTTCAGAGGCATCCAGTCACCATCAGCCGACCGGATCTGAATATCTTCCAGTGACGTTGAAT
>SLKH01000271.1 GCA_007134665.1 Balneolaceae bacterium | reverse complement strand
GTTAATCGTTCTGTAGAAAATTCAACACCTGGCGGATAAAGAGAAGCTACAATGGCAAGCCTGGCTTTAATTGCATCCCAACCTTTCTCAACCGGGCCTCCAAAACCACCGGAAATAGTTACATCATCCGATTTCAGCCACATATCTTTAAATTGGGATAATTCTCCGCTTATAAAATTGTGAATAGCAGTATCCAGCTCTTCGAGAACTGTGTGAAAATCTTCCTCTATTTCCTGATGACCCTGTGCCCATGCAACTGGTCCGGATACGAATAATACCATTATAATGTAGAACTTCACCTGGTTATTCAGCCTCATAAAGTTGAATACGGTCCACTTTGTCAGGTCATTGAGCCGACGTAAAAATTTCGATTTCGTTCGCGACCGGCTCTACTGTTCTGAGGTATTCATAAATAGCGCCAAGATCTTCTTCCGTCATACCTGAATACATGAGCCACGGCATATATGTTTGAAACTGGCCGGTCTGAACTGAGTGCGGGGTATATGATGAATCCGCATAGACCTTGAAACGGTTAATAAATTCCTCTTTCGTCCAGTTCCCGATACCGGTTTCATGAGGGGTGATATTCGCAGACCTGACAACAGAACCATCCGGCATGGGATATTCATTTCCTCCTGCAAAGGGCTCACCGACAAAATTGCCCCGTTCCATCCTGGTATGACAATCCGTACAGGCAGCTGCTGTGATCATATACTGTCCATAGTTCACAACATCATCAGGTGATGGCTTTGGCTGAGGGCTGGCCTTGATTGGCATGGTATTAATCAGAATATTCACCGGAAAATCGAGCTGAGCCGGTGGTATATCGTTCTCAATCGGATCCAGCGTTCTCAGGTAAGCAATCACGGCAAAAATATCTTCTTCAGACATCTGGGCATAATGGTAATAGGGCATCAGGGGAAATAGTGCTGTTCCATCTTTGGATACACCGGATGTAATCGCACGGTATATTTCTCCGTCGGTCCAGTCGCCCAGTGCAGCAGGAGTCAGGTTTTTCGAAACAAAATAACCAGGTAATCCCATCTCCTGGTTGAATACTTCGCCCCCTCCACCGAGAGTACCCGGTTCAGGTGGGCCTGCAAACAAACTGAAGTCGCGCACTGCATGACAATCCATACACAACATCACGTGATTTGCAAGATACTTACCGTGTTCTACCCTTTCATCCGTAATTTCAATTTGAATATCCGGTGCCGGCCCCACATTCGGCAAAAACATTGTTAAGTAAACATAAGCAAAAAGTATGAGAGCGGGAATCATCCCCAATGAATACAAAAAATATCTGGAAGCTGGTCTTTTCATCTGAATATATCTAATTCAAGCCGTCTGCAATACGGATCACCTTTATAAATGGATTTCCTGTAAAAACAGACGAACGGTTAATTGGTAAACAGCTGATTATTATTGGTGTTATACATACCCCTCAACATTGTATTACAGAAATTTTCTGGCCAGGAGCTCATTTTTTTAAAAATAATTTCCAACAGAACATTTACTTTTTGCTGCATTTAACTTAATTAATGATAACAAAAGGTTTATGCGGGATCTCTACGTTGCTTAACCAGAACATTGGGAATGGAAATACACACACCTACAAGGCTTATTCAGGAGTACTCAGAAGGGGATATCACTGCTCTCAATCAGTTGTTTGAACTGGTCTATGATGAATTGCAATTAGAAGCTCAGCGACAGAGAAACCGGTGGAATGGGTTAGATACGTTCAATACTATTGACCTAATCCATGAAACATACTTAAAATTGTGGCACCATCAGCCTAATAAAATTGAAAATCGAAGGCATTTTTTTGCCATTGCAGCAAAAGCCATGCGGCAAATATTAATTAATTATGCAGAAATGCGTTCTGCCCGCAAGCGAGGTGGACATTTAATACAGGTATCAGCTGATGAGACAGACCTTATAGCAAATAACCAGGCAGCGGTTGAACTTCTTGAGATGGATGAAATTCTCAGGAAACTGGAAAAAATGCATCCAAGACAAAGCAAGGTTTTTGAATACCGATTTTTCGGTGGCATGACTGTTGAAGATACTGGATACGTTCTTAACGTATCACAGTCAACAGTCAAACGCGACTGGCAGGCAGCATGTAACTGGATTTATGATAAAATGAAAGAATAGATACTCATTTGATCATAGCATAATCTTAATTGGAATAATTTTCTGGAACTCTAACACCCATCCGGCCATTAATAATGGTCATTTCATAACATATCATATTGAGCTCATCAGATAAACATAAAGCTCGGGAATTGGCCGATCGTTTATTGGACTACCCGGAATCGGAATGGCCCCGCCTGGTTGACCTTTGGTGCGGCAGGGATCAGAAGCTGAAAGATGATGTTCAATTTTTAGCAGAAAAAAACCGAAATGCAAGAGATTTTGTCGAAGAATTCCAGGAAAAACTATTTGCTTTGACAAAATCCTCTCTGACAACCGGTGAATTCAAGCCTGTTCACATCAACGGTTATCAGTTCCTGAAAAAGCTCGGTTCAGGCAGCAGTGCAGCTGTATACCTTGCAGAAGACAGTCAGGGTCACAGAGTAGCAATTAAAGTTTTACGAAGAGCCACAACAAGTGCAGTTTCTCGCAACCGGTTTAGCGCAACGCATCAAATACTTGCCGGTTTGAACCATCCGAACATAGCCAATTTTATTGAGGGTGGGGTTTCGGATGATGGAACGCCATTTCTGATCATGGAATATGTGGATGGTATTCCACTTGATGAGTGGTGTAAACGGAATCGACTCGGTGTCAGAAAAAGAATTCAACTTTTTCAGACTGTGTGTCAGGCTGTGCATTATGCCCACCAAAACCTGGTGGTTCACCGGGATATCAAACCTGAACATGTGTTGGTAACGTCGGATGGAAGCATCAAATTGATTGATTTTGGTATTGCCAAATTACTTGAACCTGAACTGCCGGAAGCAGCTTCACTGAAAACTCAAACGGGGTTGCGTATCATGACACCTGAATTTGCCAGTCCTGAGCAAGTACGTGGTGAATCTGTCACAACCTCATCGGATATCTATTCACTGGGAATTCTATTATTTCTCTTGCTTACAGGGAGCCGGCCTTATGAGTTCAAATCCAGCTCTTTGCTTGAAATTGAACGGGTTGTTTGTGAGACAGATCCAGTGAAACCGAGCGAAGCTGTATCAAAATCCAGCCATCATAAACAATTTCATATAACTGGTACAGATCTGTCTTATCCATCGCTAAAAGATCAGTCACG
>SLKH01000279.1 GCA_007134665.1 Balneolaceae bacterium | reverse complement strand
ATATTTTCTATTGTAAAAGTATTATAAATCACAGCTGTTTCCTGATGATTCTGTAAAAAAAATGGGAAATTTATACTCTGTCGTAAATTTGAATAACCTATTTATCGGATGAAGCATTTTTTATTGATCTCTTTTATCATTTCACTGTTTTTGTTAAATGGATTTGAAACTGATTACTCTTCACAAATTGAAAATGATTCATTTGACGAATACACCCAGCCCATTCCCGGATCTGATATTCACATCGAAATGGTGCCGGTAGAAGGAGGAACCTTTCTGATGGGCAGTCCTGCGGATGAACAGGGAAGATCTGAGGATGAAGGCCCGCAACGGGATGTGAGTGTCAACTCGTTCTGGATGGCCAAATATGAAATTTCATGGAATCAATATGATCTGTTTGCCAATGAAGTGATCAATGAACTCGAACAGCAACTGGCTTCAGCAGATCATGATATAAATATTACTGCTGATGCCCTGTCAACACCAACACCACCCTATGTGGATATGAGTTTTGGTATGGGGAGGGATGGGCACCCTGCAATCAGTATGACTCATTATGCTGCAGTGATGTTTACCAAATGGCTTACTGCTAAAACCGGTGAGTTTTATCGCCTTCCAACTGAAGCCGAATGGGAATATGCATGCAGGGCCGGATCTCAAACAGCATATCATTTTGGAGATGATATTTCAGAGATTGACCAATATGTTTGGTATAATGAAAATAGTAATCGAAGTTATAACAGGGTAGGTGCCAAAGAACCCAATGCTTTCGGGTTGTACGATATGTCAGGTAATGTTGCCGAGTGGACGACTGATCAATATTATGAAGATTATTTTGAGCGTCTCGAAGGTAACCCGGCTGTGAATCCGTGGTTTAAGCCAACGCAGTTATACCCCCGAAGTGTAAGGGGAGGATCCTGGCAGGATGGAGCTGAAGATCAGCGGTGTGCAAAACGAAGAGGTTCGCACGAAAACTGGAAAATGCTTGACCCCCAGATGCCAAAGAGTTTATGGTGGCACACCAGTGCACCCTTTGTAGGCTTCAGGGTAGTGAGGCCAAAAGAATCACCATCCCGGGAGGAGATGGAAGAATACTGGATAGAAGCAATGGAAGATTTTTAATCAATGATCTTTCGATTGCAAATAAATCAATTATCTTAATAAAAGATAAATAAGACAACATAGCATATAAATCGGGTACATATAATGGATAAATCAAAAAAAGGAAATAGCAAAGGATTAACAAGAAGGCAGTTCAGCAAGAATATTACCATGGCTGCTGGTGGTGGATTGTTGCTGAGCAGCCTTCCAATTGGAGCAAGTGCATTTGCTGCTGGTAGTGACGAATTGAAAATTGCGGTTGTTGGTTGTGGAGGGCGGGGGACAGGCGCCGCCGCCCAGGCACTAAGCGCAGATGAGGGGACGAAAGTTGTTGCGCTTGCTGATGCTTTCAGAGACAGGCTCGACGATTGTTATGAAAGGCTCTCAAACAGATTCGGTGATTCCGGCCGGTTAGATGTGCCTGAAGAGCACAAGTTTACCGGTTTTGATGCGTACAGGCATGCCATCGACCTTGCCGACGTAGTGATTCTGGCAGGAACTCCGGGTTTTCGCCCAAAGCATTTTGAGTATGCAATCAGCCAGAATAAACATGTGTTTATGGAAAAACCGGTTGCAACCGATGCACCCGGTGTTCGCCGTGTACTTGAAGCCGGGCAGGAAGCAAAGAGAAAAAATCTGAATGTTGTTGTCGGACTTCAGCGGCGCTATCAAAATAACTACCGCGATGCGGTAAAACGTGTTCGCCAGCTTGAGCTCGGACAGATTATTTCCGGACAGGTGTACTGGAACAGCGGTGGAGTCTGGGTAAGAGAAAGGCAGCCTGATCAGACAGAAATGGAATACCAGATGAGGAACTGGTACTACTTTAACTGGCTCTGTGGTGACCATATCCTGGAACAACATATCCATAATATTGATGTGGCAAACTGGTTTATTGGTGAATATCCTGAAACAGCCCAGGGAATGGGCGGCCGTGAAGTCAGGACCGGGGTTGACCACGGGCAAATTTTTGACCACCATTTCGTGGAGTTCAAATATCCCGGCGGAGCTGTGATTTCAAGCCAGTGTCGCCATCAGCCAAATACCATGAGCAGGGTGGATGAAGAGTTCCAGGGTACCCGATGCAGAATTTATACCGACAGCAGTCACAACATGGTAATCCGTTCACTGGATGGACGTATTCTGCATGAACATGACGGAAGCAATGATCCGAATCCATACCAACAGGAGCACGATGAGTTGTTCGCATCTATCCGGCGCGGCAATGTGATTTCTGACACCGAATTCGGTGCCAAGAGTACGCTTACAGCGATTATGGGCCGTATGGCTACCTACACCGGCCAGGTTATCGAATGGGATCAGGCTCTGAATTCACAGGACCTTCTTGTTTCCGATGATCTTGATTGGGATAGTGAGCCACCGGTTGTACCCGATGCCGATGGTAACTATCCGATTCCAAAACCAGGCGAAACGCCAATTGTGTAAAGGTTCATTTTCTGAAAACTTTACTTTGAACCCGGAACGCCGCAGATACACGTGAATATCGGGAAAGTGGGTTGTTTATACTCACTTTCCCTTTTTATAAAATTGGTCATGGTTTTGTTAACAAAATCATTGAATGTGAATTCGGTCTTGGTAAATTGATTAATGATTGAATTGATTTGTCAATTTCTCACAGCTTATCCAAAATTTGGAGACTTTTCACTCTTCAAACTGATATAAAATCTATTCTATAACATTTTGAATATGCGATCTTAGAATTATACCAGAGGTATAATGATGCCGGATTTCCCGGGGGCAAATGAATGTAAATGCGGTGGTTTTTACAATCCTAATTAAATTACAAATCAAATATGGACCGAAAAGAATTTCTAAAAAATGGATTCATAGCAGGTACTGCATTTGCTGCAGGAACCGGCGGTATCGGAAAGTCGAAACAAGCCCTTCAAGAATCGGATTTGCTTCAAACACATGACTTCAAGCTTAAATATGCACCCAACTTTAATACATTTCGAAATCATGCAGGGGATGATCCAATAGATAATATTAAATTTATGGCTGATCTTGGGTTCAAGGGCCTTGAAGATAATGGAATGAGAGGCCGTGATATACAACTTCAGGAAAGAATAGGATCGCAATTGGAAGAATCCGGCATTGAAATGGGTGTTTTTGTTGCCAACACCATTAACTGGAATGAACCTACACTGGTATT
>SLKH01000048.1 GCA_007134665.1 Balneolaceae bacterium | reverse complement strand
GTGTATGTCCTTCTGTAGTGCCATAAACAATTAATACTTTCATTCTAACTCCCCTATTATGTTTTTATCAGATTTCAGATTTCTATTCAGGCCCAGATTCCATAACAGCCTGCTTTTCTTTGTATCTCTCATATCCATATCTGCCCATACTGCCAATACCAAAAAAGAGGAGAAGAATAGAAAACAGGCCTCCGATAAAAGGCACATTATTCAAGACCGCTATCAGAATCAACCCGAGAACCAACGACCAGTAATAGGTTGATTTTTTTGGATCGGCTACAAACCATGTAACGAACTGAAAACCAAGGATCATTGCAACCATGAGGTAACTGATGAAGAGTGTCAGTCCATAAAGAACAGATAATATGACGGCCAGCGGAATCGTTAGAACCAGAATGATCAGCAAAATAATTGCCAGTGGTATCAGAATGAACATTCCAAAACCGGTCAATATATTCATCCAGAACCTCTCAGTTGAAAATCGTTGCAGGTCGGAAGCTGTTGGAAAAAACAAGGTTAGCAAAACGATACCGGTAACCAATAAAGATAGGTAAAACCAAATCTGAAACATCAGTACAGGGAATATACCCGGTTGGCGTACTTCCAGTTCAAGGTTTGGCGGTATATTTCCGAGGTTATCACGATAGAGAGGTTCGGTACTAACAATCCTTGTTCTTCCGCCGTCGCGATACGCATTTCCAAAGACGACATCATTGCTGTATATGAGTACGTGTCCACCGGCTTCTCCATCTAAATTCGCACGTTTTGCAGCCAGCCTGACAGCTCCGTCGATTCTGTTTCCGTTAAAATAAATAGTCTCAGCACCTGCAGATACATTGCCTCTCACATGTGCGTTTTCTGTAAACCGGATTTCTTTTGCAGCCATAATCAGGTCTCCGCCGATTTCTCCGTCGATCACGATCGTCCGACCTGCTCCGGCTACCATATCTCCAACAGATCCCCTTATCGTGATTACTTCTCCAAATAATACTGCATCATCACCAACGGAGCCATCGATTGTAATTTGTTTACCAAATGCATACAAATCATTCACAATATGGCCCTCAACTTCGATCCATTCGGCTCCGGTAATCACCTGAACGGATATAGTATCACCGATTTGAATCCGTACATAATCAGCAAATCTGTAATCACTCCCCTGGGCAAACAATGCAGATGAAACTGTCAGTACAATTATTAAGGAGATGATGAATCTCATATATCCTCTCTGAACTGTTTTGATTAGATGTTCACCGATGATGATATCATAAAACAAGGTGACAACTTGTACAGGTAACCTTTGAGTTTATGTAATAGAAAACACTACATACAGAATTCTCCCTACAACATTGTAGTGGATTTACTTACCTGAATTTCATTAATCAACTCACAATTTGGCATAGTTAAATACTACATCTTTTAGGTCAATTCAGAGTGTAGCATCCTTGTCTTGATGGCAGGGTATTTATTTTATAAAACCTGAAATTTTAACCCTAAAGAATCAGAATCATGATTAAAAGAATATTGGTAGCACTAGATCCCGACCCCGATACACCGGTTGCTACAAGATTTGCTTTACGACTGGCCAAACGCTTTGATGCAGGAATTACAGGTATGGCCGTTGTGGATACAACTAACTTTCATATCGAAGCCGGCGGCGGCGGACTCGGAGGCGGTTTCTATGGACATGAAATATGGACTGAACTGACCGAAGATACCCGAAAAGAGGCTTTGCGGCTTCTTGAAAATTTCAAATCTATGGTAGAAAAAGAGAATGTAAACCATACAGCAATAAAAAAAGAAGGAGTATCATATCTGCGAATTATTGAAGAGATGAAGTATCACGACCTTTTAATCGTTGGCCGTGATCCTCATTTTTATTATGGTGACCCTGAAGTAGAGACTGATACTCTTGCCCAGGTTGTAAAAGGTGGTGTTGCTCCAACGCTTATTGTAACTGAAGAATACAATGAAGTAGAAAAAGTGCTTATTGCCTTTGATGGAAGTGCACCGGCTGCCCGCAGCCTCCAGGGTTTTGTACAGCTGTTGCCATACGGGAAAGATATTGATATTGAACTTCTCAACATCAGTAAGGGTGATTCAACCGATGATATAGACCAATCGGCAGCCGTTCTGAACCAGGCTGAAACATATCTGAAATCTCATAACTTCAATTATGTCTCCAAAAAAGTAATGGGTAAAGGGAAACCGTCTGATCAGATTTTGGAAAGAGGACGTGAATTCGAACCGAACCTGATTGTACTTGGAGCCCATTCTGTATCTGCTGTCAGAAGGGCAACATTCGGTTCAACGACTCACGATTTGATTAAAAAAACCGAAACCCCATTATTCTTAAGTCCCTGATAAAAACCATTTTAGTGACAATTCCGGGAAGTGATTCCAGGATTTTGGAGTGCGTGATCTATATATTGCCGTTTGTATCTATTAACAAACCTGGTGCAAATGAACCGGAATCCTGGTAAATCAAATATTTCAGAGAAATCCTTAACACGCAAAACATTTCTCACAGGAACAGCGGCCCTGGCAGCGGGATGGATGGCTTTCGGCACCTCCCGTTCAATGGGTGCAGATCATCCCGGCACAAACCCTGAATCTGACAGGATATTGATCAAAAGCGGCTGTGTTTTAACCATGGATCCGGGGATCGGAGATTTTGAAAATGCCGATATTCTCATCAGCGGTTCTGAAATATCTGCTATTCTACAGGAAATTACTCCTGAAGATGACATGTATATTATCGATGCATCAGATAAAATTATCATGCCAGGCTTTGTTGATACCCACCGCCACATGTGGCAGGGCTCGATTCGAAATATCCTGCCTGACGGACTGCTCGGAGATTATGTTCAGCAGATCCTGGGGATACGCGAACACTACCGGCCTGATGATGTCTATATCGGAAATCTTGTCAGTGCACTTGGTGCAATAAATGCAGGTGTTACGACTGTACTCGACTGGTCGCATATCGGCAACAGCCCTGAGCATACCGATGCTGCAATCGATGCATTGCGTGAGTCCGGAATCAGGGCTGTATATGGTTTCGGAGGAGGAGCAGCAGGGCCTGATAATCAATTTCCTGATGATATCGTACGTTTACGCAATACGCATTTTTCTTCGGAAGATCAGCTATTGACTCTTGCATTGGCAGGAGGACTCAATGAATCTCAATGGGCAATCGCTCGGGAGGCGGGCGCTCGGATCAGTGTCCATGTAAACGGAACCGGGCAGCTGCTGCCTTTTGCTGAATTACTCGGG
>SLKH01000223.1 GCA_007134665.1 Balneolaceae bacterium | reverse complement strand
GAGTTGACCGATACGGTGTAACGGAACCATCTATTATGAAACAGGGTGAGAACCGAATCATAGTAGAACTGCCCGGTGTAGATGATGAACAACGGGTACGTGACCTCCTGAGGGGAACCGCGAGGCTGGAATTCCGCCTTGCAGCTGATCCTGATGAGTTAAACAGTGCCAGAACCAACATTCTATCCTATTTCGACCAACTTGTCGAAGAAGAGGAATTAGAGGTGAACGTACTGAGAGAAAACCTGATAACCCAGACAGGCAATACCTATGCATTTGGTGTAGCTGCCGGGCCTGATACAGCAAGTGTTAACAGAATCCTGGAGCGGGAAGATTTTCAGGAAAGATTGCCAAGAAATACCACTCTGCTTTGGGGAGCAAGTCCCTATGCACAATCCAATGGCATCGATATGTTTGAACTGATTGGTGTCAGAAGTCAGATTGAGCTGACAGGTGACGTAATTTCAGAAGCTCGTGTTGCATTCGACCCCAACACCAATGTACCTGAAGTTTCAATGACTATGAATACAGAAGGAGCACGACGCTGGGCCCGTATCACAGGAGCCAATATCGGCCGGCCGGTTGCCATTATTCTCGACAATCACGTATTCTCCTACCCGGTAGTACGAAGCCGGATTAACAACGGCCGTTCATCAATCTCCGGGCTTGGGGGGCTGACAGAAGCAGAAGATCTTGTGAATATACTTCTTTCAGGTGCACTCCCCGCTCCTCTCGATATCATTGAAGAGAGAACAGTTGGTGCAACCCTTGGTGAAGCTTCGATCAGGGCAGGATTTTTCTCGGTCTTGTTCGGACTGATCTTCGTCGCATTTTTTATGATCCTCTACTATCATGCGGGGGGAGCAATCGCCGACCTGGCGCTCTTGCTCAATATCATTTTCATATTGGGAATCCTGGCCGGGTTTCAGGCAACCCTGACCCTGCCGGGCATCGCCGGAATTGTATTGACTATCGGTATGGCTGTGGATGCGAACGTACTGATATTTGACAGGATAAGGGAGGAGTTACGTGCCGGTAAAACACTGCGTGCTGCAATCGACAACGGGTATTCGAATGCGATGAGTGCGATTATTGATGCCAACGTAACCACTTTCTTTGTCGGTATCATCCTCTACAGTTTCGGTATCGGGCCGATCAAAGGTTTTGCCGTAACACTGATGGCAGGTATTGCTGCATCGCTTTTCAGTGCGATTGTTATAACACGGGTAGTTGTTGACTATCTGACCCGCGAAAAAACAGCAAAACTCAGTTTCGGCTGATGCACCCAATCAAGAATTTTAAATATACAGGTATTTAGTTATGAGATGGTTTGAAACACCTAATTATGATTTTATTGGAACCCAAAGAATAACAGCCGTTATTTCAGGGGCACTTGTCGTTTTATCGCTTGTTGCGATATTTGGCCTGGGACTAAACTATGGAATTGATTTCCGTGGTGGAAAAGAATATGTATTCCAGTTCGACCAGGCGGTAAGCGTAATCGATGTACGAAGTGAATTAACAGAACCGCTCGGTGCACAGCCCGAAGTTCGGCGTTACGGTGTTGATACAGAAATCATGATCCGTACTGATGCAGAAGGTGAAATTACAGAGGTCCGGGGAGTAATTGAATCCGCACTCAGCAGTATGTATCCCGATAATCCCTACACTGTTATCAAAACGGATGTGGTGGGCCCGAGATTTGCTGAAGACCTGCGTATAGCTGCGCTCAATTCTGTAATTTTTGCCCTTGCGATCGTCTTTATTTACATTCTGATCCGATTCAAAAAGTGGTATTTCTCAGCTGGTGCGGTGGCTGCACTCTTCCATGATGTGGTTATTGTACTGGGAATTTTTACGGTGCTGGCAGAATTTGCACCATTCGATGTAACCATTGGCCAGTCGCTCATCGCAGCATTTCTGACCATTGTCGGTTACTCCCTGAACGATACCGTGGTTGTGTTTGACCGAATCCGGGAGAACTCTATCATATACAAAACGATGGAATTCAAAAAGATGATTAACAAGAGCCTTAATGATACATTAAGCCGAACCGTAATCACTTCTGTTACAACCTTGTTTGTAGTCAGCGTCCTGTTTATCTTTGGCGGTGAAGTTCTGAAAGGTTTTGCCTTCGCGTTGGTAGTTGGAGTGATTTTAGGTACTTATAGCTCGCTGTTCGTCGCAAGTGCACTTGTCGTACTGCTCGAGAGCAAAAGGCTTGAGGCAAAATCCTCATAGAATAATGAACAGATCCGCAAACTAACCGGAGTAAATTAATGAGTTTCAAAGTTTCTGAACGATATAATTGCGTTGTCATTGAATTTAAAGGCAATGTGATGGGAGGGCCTGATGCAGTAAGTCTGAATGAAAAACTTCATGAACTGATAGAACAGGACAAGACAAACGTTGTCGTAAACCTGAGTAAAGTCGGTTTCATGAACTCATCCGGACTTGGAATGTTAATCGGTGGATTGACAACGATGCGAAAAGCCGGCGGTGATCTCAGAATTGCCAATGCAACTGATAAAATTGAAAGCTTGCTGGTTATCACAAAACTGATTACTGTATTCAAGCACTACAAATCGCTCGAAGAAGCGATTGCCTCTTTCGACGAAGAAGAATAACGAAACTCATTTTTCACATAATTGAATAAAAGAGGTGTCTCTGCACCTCTTTTTTTTTGGAATAATATGGCTGTAAGAATTATTGTAGGCGCCCAATGGGGCGATGAAGGTAAAGGTAAAGTTGTAGATTTACTCAGTAAATCGGCTGATTTTGTCGTTCGATACCAGGGTGGTGCAAATGCCGGACACACCCTCAAATTCGACGATAAGGAAGTGGTTCTTCATCTTATACCATCCGGTATTTTTAATGGTGATGCAAAATGCATCATCGCCAATGGTGTTGTGATCGATCCAAAAGCACTCCTTGAGGAGATCGGCAATGTTGAAAAAATGGGAGTAAATCTTGATGGAAAATTATATATCAGTGAATCTGCCCATGTCATCCTTCCTTATCACCGAATTCTCGACCAGGTAAAAGAAAAGAGCCGGGGTGCGGATGCAATCGGAACAACCGGAAGAGGTATCGGGCCTGCTTACGTCAGCAAGGTATCCAGGATAGGAATCCGGATGAGTGATCTGCGTAAGCCCGACGAACTAAAAATAAACATCAAAAAAAACCTGGCCGACATAAACAAGGCTTTGGTTAATGTTTATCAGGAGCCTGAGATAAACCCTGATGAAATGTTTGAGTCGATCAAACCCTGTATTGAACG
>SLKH01000172.1 GCA_007134665.1 Balneolaceae bacterium | reverse complement strand
CTCAAGGGCTGCCTTCTCCACTTTTTTTTGCAATTCATGAAGTGCCGGGGTTTCCGTTTGAATTCCAGCCCAAAACACTCGCAGGGACCCTTTTTCCGGGAAAAACCCAAACCCTTTTACAGCAATTTGAAATGAATCAAACCTGATTTCTGACAGCAGTTTGGTTACCTGTTTTTTTTGAATGTTGTTTACCTGTCCCAAAAATTTCAAAGTCAGATGCATCTGTTCCGGTGAAACCCACCTTACGTTTAAATTATGATCCTGAAAATCAGATAGTTCATGCCTGATATCTTCCGGCAGGGGTATTGCAATAAATAACCTCATAAATCGGATCAATCTTTTTTTATTGCCGTTCAGGTATAGAACCGGTTCAATTTTACCTTCGTACTTCAAAAACTGAGAAAGCCTCATTTATATCAGTGTCAGCAATATCTACTGCATCCACCCTGGCAGCAGCGGGGCCTTGCTTAAGCCGCTCGATCATGTTTTCCACTTGTTTTGAATCGCCTTGTATAACAGTTTCGACCTTCCCGTCGCGCCGGTTTCTCACCCAACCTTTAACATTCAATTCTCTTGCAGTTACTCTGGTAAAATGGCGAAAACCTACTCCCTGAACGCGCCCGCTTAACAGCACCTTTTTTGAAACAAAATCCATTAAATTATCCTTCTGTTAAGGTTCTATACTTTTGAATTGTGAAAGTTCTTATAATGTAGCAAAAATGTAAAACATCAATATGACCTTAACACAGTTATCTTATATCGTTGCCGTAGATGACTATAGGCACTTTGCCACTGCTGCTGAAAAAATTTATGTAACCCAGCCGACATTAAGCATGCAGATCCACAAATTGGAAGAACAGTTGGGAGTGAAAATTTTTGACCGTTCCAAAACCCCGGTTACACCCACTCATATCGGCGAACAGATTATAAAAGAAGCTCGCAATATCCTGAAACAGGCTAAATTAATCGAAGACATTGCCAGAACGTCAGATGGAACGCTGAAAGGTAAGTTTCGAATCGGGGTAATCCCAACCATTGCACCGTACCTTATCCCATTATTCCTGCACTCTTTTATTAAGAAATACCCTGATATAGAACTGACCTTTGAAGAAATGCTAACACGTGATGTACTCCAGGGATTATCTGATGACACACTTGATGTGGGGATTATTGCTACTCCTACAGATCAGAGTTTTATTTATGATGAAGATCTGTATAACGAACCATTTGTCGGTTACCTCTCGCACGACCATCCTCTTGTCTCCAAAAGCAAATTGTCAATTGATGACCTGGACAGTCAGAATATCTGGCTGCTGAATGAAGGGCACTGTCTTCGCGATCAGACCATGAAACTCTGCAAAAAAGAGAATAAGAAGAGTAAAAAACCGATTCAATTTGAAAGCGGAAACCTGGAGACTTTAAAGAAACTCGTAGAACAAAATTTCGGGATGACACTTATGCCATGTATGGCTGTCAGGGATTTTGATAAAACCTGTTCAAATGCTGTTATTAAAGAGTTTTCCGACCCAATCCCAAGCAGGAAAGTCAGGCTTGTATACGGGAGAAAATATCTGAAACAAAATATGATCATCGCATTGAAAGATGTGATCCAGGCAAACCTGCCTGAAGAACTAAAGCTGGAAGCTGAGTTGATGGTTATCGAATAGATATCGTGCCCGGTATTGCAGAGTTGGTTTAATTCAGCAGCTTAAAAATAAATAATCAAATCAGACTACTACTATCCCCATGAAACAGATCAAGTTCGGTACTGACGGATGGAGAGCCGTTATTGCAAAAGATTATACCTTCAAAAACCTCGCAATCGTAACCAAAGCTACTGCACAGTGGATTGTTGATGAAGAGGTGACGGAAAATGGTGTCGTGATCGGCTATGATGCAAGATTCATGAGCCGCAGGTTTGCGGAACATTCAGCATCAGTATTTGCAGAAATGGAAATACCAGTCCGTATTTCCAATTCAATCGTACCCACACCCGCCGTCAGCCTTGGTGCAAAAACCTTTGACGCAATCGGAATTGTAATCACGGCAAGCCACAATCCACCCGAATACAACGGGTTTAAGATCAAAGCACCGTTTGGCGGCCCAGCCACACCGGATCAAATTGCAAGTGTGGAAGAGAGAATTAATCCCACAGCAAAGGAAACTGAAACAAAAGATTTTGAATGGTACCTCAAAACCGGATTGATTCGTGAAATTGATCTCAGTGCACTATACCTGGATATGCTTCGGAGTTCTCTCGATCTGAATGCTATTAAAAAAAGCAATATCAAAATTGCCCATGATCCAATGTTTGGGTCTGGCATGGGGGTTGTAAAAGAACTGCTTGGAGATCAGGTTCTGGAATTACATAGTGAAATAAACCCCTCATTCCAGGGTGTAGCTCCTGAACCTATTGAACAGAGCCTCAAAGAACTGGCGTCTTTTATTCCTGCAAACAGATGTGCAGTTGGCATTGCCAATGATGGAGATGCAGACCGAATCAGTATGTTTGATGAGAACGGTACATATGTAGATTCACACAGAATCTTAAGCCTGCTTGCCAAATATCTCAGAGAAAAAAAATCCTATTCGGGTACTATTGTCAAAACATTTTCAACTACAGATATGCTTGATAAACAGGCTGAAGCATATGGTTTTCCTCTGAAAATCACACCCATCGGGTTTAAATACATTGCTGAACTGATTATTAGTGAAGATGTACTCGTTGGAGGAGAGGAGTCGGGGGGAATTGCAGTTAAAGGCCATATACCAGAACGAGACGGAATTTACATTGGATTATTGATAACCGAAATGATGGTTAAGTCCGGTAAGAAACTGAGCGAACTGGTACAGGAATTGTTTGATGAGTTCGGAAATCATGCCTATTACCGGAATGATTTACATACAGAAGAGCATAAAAAAATTGCTATGATCGATTATTGTAAATCAAAAAAATTGACATCCATCAATGGGATAAAAGTAACAGAGTGGGATTTTACCGATGGCATAAAACACAGGCTTGAAAACGGCTCCTGGCTGCTTGTCCGGCAATCCGGTACCGAACCTGTACTGCGAATCTATGCTGAAGCACCTGATGAAAAACTGGCCGAAGCCCTGGTTAAAGATGCAACAGCCTGGGTTGATAAAGTACCAGCCTGATTTAACCCCGACAAATCATTGGCTCATCCCGACACGCTTGCGCGGCCCTTCGGGTCCCTACGATCGCGCCGGGATCATTTCTCCAATGACAATTTTGGGTTTAACATGTCAGCATTTCAAT
>SLKH01000006.1 GCA_007134665.1 Balneolaceae bacterium | reverse complement strand
TCCGATAAATTATCGCTCTTCAACAGGTATCCAGTCAAGGTTTTTTTCGCCGGTATAGAGCGCACGCGGGCGAATCAGGCGGTTATATGCTGCCTGTTCCAGGTAGTGGGCTGTCCATCCGGATACACGACTCATGGTAAAAATGCAAGTATACAGATCCGGTTTAATGCCGATAGAATAATATACTGTAGCTGAAAAGAAATCGACATTCGGATCTATATTCTTTTCATCTTTCATTGTTTTCAAAATGGCTTCAGACCATTCATACAGTGTTTCCTGTCCCGTCTCTTCAGATAGTGACTTGGACATCTTTCTGAGATGAAAAGCACGGGGATCAAAGGTTTTGTAAACCCTGTGGCCGAACCCCATAATCTTTTCCTTGTTGTCAAGTTTATCTTTTGTAAACTGTACAGGATCAGCACTGTTACCCTGATTTTTTAAGTTTAGAAGCATGTTCATGACAGCAGTATTTGCTCCACCGTGTAACGGACCTTTGAGTGCACCGATAGCACCGGTAACTGCTGAGTAGATGTCGGATTCTGTTGAACAGATTGTCCGGCAGGTAAAGGTAGATGCATTCATTCCATGTTCAGCATGTAATATGAGGCATAAATCCATGGTTTTCTCTGCCTGTTCACCTGGTTTTTTATCGTTCAGCATATAAAGAAAATTATACGCTGTACTTCCATAATCAAGAGGTGCCACAATCTCGTTTCCATTTCTGACCCTGTCAAAAGCTGCAACAATGATTGGCATTTGTGCTGTCATAGCAATCGCCTGGTTTCGATTGTCAACTTCAGGATCCCCGGTTTCATCAGGAGCAAAATCGGCAAGCATGGAAGTGGCTGTTCTGAGAACTGCCATTGGTTCCGCAGCTTTGTCTGTGTTGCGGATATATTCGAAAACCGGTTCAGGTAGTTCCCGTTCCTCGATAAGCTTAGTTTTAAGCTCATCCAGTTCACTTTTATTGGGCAACCTGTCATTCCATAATAAAAAACATACTTCTTCAAATGTTGCATTTTCAGCAAGTGTGTCTATATTAAAACCCGAATAGATGAGTTCTCCTTTCTGCCCGTCAATAAAACTTTTTGTTGTTGAAAATGCTACAATGCCTTCCAGCCCGCGATTGATATATGGATATTCATTCGTATCGATTTCTTGCAAGTTCTGCTTGGCCATTCTTATCAATTGGTTTTTAGGTTAATAATGTTCAGTCAGGTCAACAGACCCGGCAAATGTCACTTTGCAACGGTTTTAATTATGCTGTACCTATCATCCGTTAAATCATACAAAACGAATTAAAAAGAGACAGCATTCGCGGAGATCTGCTTGACAAACCGTATTTAATACAGAAACTCAATTTAATAAAAGACCTTTGATTTATGAAGCGAAAAGAGTACCAGTTCTGATGATTTCATTAATAACCTTTCGACTTGGCTTCGTCCCAGAGTTGATCCATCTCTTCAAGTGTGGCTGATTGGATATTTGAATTCTTTTTTTTCAGGTTTCTCTCTATATATCGGAACCGCGCTTCAAACTTTTGATTAGCATGTCGCAGTGCACTCTCGGCATCAAGGCTTAATAGCCGTCCCACATTTACCAACGAAAACAACAGGTCTCCAAACTCATCTTCACGATTTTTCTGATCCTGGAGATCTATTGCAAGGCGCCATTCATCTATCTCTTCATTCAGTTTTTTCCATGCAAGTTTCCAGTCAGGCCAGTCAAAACCTACATTTCCGGCTTTTTCCTGCATACGCTGTGCCCGGATTAATGCCGGAAGCCGGGATGGGATGCCATCAAGCGTAGATGTTTTACCTTCTTTTAATTTAATTGATTCCCAGTTGTTTGCAACATCCTGGTCGCTCTCTACAGTTACGTCTTTAAAAACATGTGGGTGCCTTCGAATCAGTTTTTCAGAAATGGTGTATAGTACATCAGAAATTGAAAACTCAGCTTTTTCTTCAGCCATCCTGCTGTGAAAAAGGACATGCAACAAAAGATCTCCGAGCTCTTTTTTTAAATCATCAAAATTTTCCCGGTCAATAGCATCGACAACTTCATAAGCTTCTTCTATCAGGTTGTCTTTTATAGTATGGTGTGTCTGCTTGCGGTCCCAGGGACACTCTTTTCTGAGAGTTGATACAAGATTTACAAAGTCTTCGAAGTCGTCACTCGGTTTCATGAAAATCAATCTGATCTGAAAATTAAGTCTGTTTCGACAGATACTTTTAAGTTTCAAGTTTTTGTTCTTGGGCAGCAGGGAACAGGATGTTGTTGAGAATTAATCTGTAACCCGGGCTATTCGTATGAAGACTCAGATCAGTTGGGGGATCGTTAACTCTGTGCTGATAATCTTCCGGGTCATGTCCGGCATAGAACGTGAAAGTGCCCATACCATAATTTCCGTGAAGATACTTAACCTGGTCTCTTCCGGGAGATTCACCGAGTATTACGACATGACTTTTAATTTTATCTTTATTAAATGCAGTTGTCTGGCCGTAAAAACCTTTGATACTGCTGACATGATTTTGGGTAAGCATCGTTGGTACAGGATCCCACTTTGCAGAAAAATCGAACAGGGTGAAAAAGTCGAGGCTCTCACCAACACGGTCAAGATTAACTTCTATGTCAATATTTCCGTGTTGATAGATGTAAGGGTCAGTATTAACAATGAAATTTTCAAATGCAAATGTGTTGGAATAGTCCAGTAATTCATTTGCATTTCGGTCAACCGGGTCACCATCAAATTGCTCGGGAACAATGTCAACATCCGCTGCTGCAAGAGCGATATCAAGAGTGTTTGTGCCAGAACACATAGCAAATAAAAAACCACCGGAACCGACATAATTTTGAATCTCCTGGGCTACAGCAAGCTTGAGATCACTCACCTTGTTAAAATTCAGCTCTTCTGCAAGTGCTTCCATTCTGGTTACTTCTTCAATATACCAGGGCATATTTCTGTATGATGCCCAAAACTTGCCATATTGGCCGGTAAAATCTTCATGATGAAGATGCAGCCAATCGTAATTTTCCAGTTCTCCACTTAAGACTTCCCTGTCATAGATAATGTCGTAGGGAACTTCTGCATAGTCGAGGGCAAGGGTTACGGCATCATCCCATGGCTGAGCTTGTGGTGGACTGTACACTGCAATGGTGGGCGCTCTCTCAAGATTTACAGCAGCCATATTGACATCCGGCTGCTCAACCTCACGAATAATTCGCTCAGCTTCACTGTCACTGATCAATTCAATATCCACATTTCTGATTCTGCTCTTCCTGA
>SLKH01000290.1 GCA_007134665.1 Balneolaceae bacterium | reverse complement strand
GATGGAGATCATCGCACAGAGTGCAAATGGCCAGTAAAATGGTGACCGAACCAAAATACCCGCACTGTTGCCGGATATGTAAGCACTCGAAAGATTTCGCCACTCACCGGTCACAAGTTTGTGTAAGACTGTTTCAGTTGCAACGGCAGCAGCAATTGCAATTAAAAATTTATCCCAGCCGTCAAGAATACCAAATGAGATATGAGCTGCTACAACTACAGCAGTAATCAAAAGAGGCCCGATAGGTAGCTTAAGTTTTTTCAGAGAAGCAGGCAGCAGGTTACTGTATTTGCTCATCCAGCAATATTTTCTTTTATAAGATGTAACCTGTTCACTTCCGGTTTTTCAATTACCTGCAGATTCCCTGATGGCCAGTAAATCTCCACTTTATCGATTTGATCATGATGGCCTAATCCGAAATGTACTGTTCTCTGGCTCTGTGAGCTGAACGCATCACCACCGTGAATGACTTTTTTATGTTCTTTGCCATCCCAATGGATTCGTACGACGGCTCCGATCGCACTTTTATTACTTTGTTCACCTTCTAATTTAAAGCTCACCCAACGATTATCAGTTCTGACATGATTTCTGTAAACTTTAACCGGGCCATGCTGATTCGCGACAATAAGGTCTAACGAACCGGTATTAAAAAGGTCAGCATATGCTATTGCACGGCTGTCAAGATCCAATTGGCCACCAACTGCTGATGCGATTTCCCTAAACCGTCCGGCACCATCATTCATCCAGATCTTGTTATTTTGATAACCTGAAAATGTACGGTTATTCATTGCTGGCCAGTTGTTTGCATCGATGATGATATTCCTGTTGCCCCCAACTACTTTGGCATAATCGTACCAGTAGTCGGTATTCGGTTCAGCAGACACATATCCGTTTGCAACATATAGATCGAGATTGCCATTGTTATTCAGGTCTATAAACTGTCCACCGTAGCCCCATTCACCGATTTCAACTCCCATATTACTTGCAAGATTTCTGAATCTCAACCGGTCGTCACTCGATCTTCGTGTGCTCACCCACAGGTTGTTGCCCTGCATCAGGACACCCGCTTCCGAAATATTGGTTACGTAGATAGAAAGGTTACCCTGATTCATGATATCTCCAAAGGCTACACTCATCCCGCTTTTGGGAATAAAACCGAGACCAACCTCTTCACCCGCATTCCGAAAACGTTCTCCTCCTTCATTGATAAAGAGCTCATCCACACCATAGTCGTTTGCCAATACGATGTCCGGATATCCGGAATCATTCAGATCGGCTGCGGCAGCAGCTAAGGTCCAGCGTCTTGTATCCAGGCCAACTTTTTCCGTTACATCAACAAAGGTGCCGTCGCCCTGATTCTCAAACAGGTAATTTCTTCCGCCATTGGTAGCATATTCATAACTATCGGGCATGATACGGGTAGACGTCAGATTCCAAAAATCGACCTCTTCATGGTAATAGCCACCAATAAAAAGATCGAGATGGCCATTATTATTGTAATCAAGCCAAACAGCGGAATTGGCATTCACCCATTCAGGAAGCCCGGTTTCATCGGTTACCCTTGTGAATCCCTGTCCGTTCTCATTTCGGAAAAGTTCCGGTTTACCCCATTTATATAAAAACAGATCTTCATAACCGCTGTTGTTGTAATCACCCCAGATAGCTCCCATGGATACGCCAGTGCCTTCAATGTTTACATCTCCGATGCCAAGTTCATCGGCAATATCCTGGAATGTGCCATCTCCCAGGTTTTTGTAAAGAGCATTACTGGTTCCGTAACGGCTATTGGTAAGATAAATATCAGGCAGCCCATTGTTATTAAAATCGACTATAGATACTGATGCTCCGACAGATGCAATTTGGGGCAGGATATGATCGAGTTGCGGATCCAGGTCCGGACGCTGGTGTATAAAATCAATACCAATCTGATCTGAAATCTCCTCCAGGTAGAAACCGTAGCGTTCTATAGCCGATTCCATGTCTTCAAATATTTCAGGAGATCTCAGTTCATCCAGTTTCTTCATTCCCATCGGAGCTGCAAGCAAACTTATGAAGAAAATGATGACACCTAATTTTGTAACCTGCTCTTTATTCATCTCGGACTGAATTTGTATTTACTTCTGCATCTGGTATAAAATATCTAAAAATTTCAATTTTTTACATTTCAATTGAAAATCAATGCTGACCGGAAAGGTTCAGGTGTAACATACCTTGTATGATAGTGAATCCAGTCTTCTCGATGCCGCTGAAAAACCGGGTCATCAAACAAGGTTCCGCTTCTCAGGTATTCATAGTCTGATTGGCCATGGTAAGGAAGTGGCTCCACGGTTCGTGACGCTTCCGTATTATAATCACCATCTTTTACCCAGCCATCTGAAACAAAAACAAACGTTCGTGTCCAGCCTTCTTCCGGGTCATCCAGGGCTTCAAATTCAAGGATCATTTCATCACCGGCATTCATGATCACATACCGGTCATCGATTTCTGTAAGCAGTTCACTGACATCGCCAAATCGGGTGTGATATCCTTCAAGGTCTCTCCATCGGGGCTGCGTGCCTGAGATTTCTCCATAGTTTGGCAGCTTCGGTGAAACACTGTCGGGACGATACCATTCTGAATAGCCCCTGTATCTAAGCTCCTGCCGGACAGGGTTCAGACTCGTTTCCACAAAGTAATCTTCAGGAAGCTGTTCAGCCCATTGAATCGCATCCCAGTAAATTTCTGATGTAGTATGCATACGAATTCGCCTATCAGCGGGATCACCTGAATATGGAAAAGCTTCTTCCAGGTCAATCAGGATAGTTTTCAATTTACCAGCCGGTACCCCGTAATTTTCATGCAAAACTTTCCACCCATCATTACCATCAGATACCTCAATTTTTAATCCATGTGGAGGATCATGGCTACCCTGGCTGAGTGCAAGATTTATAGAACTGTCTGTTGGCCTTAACCAGCCCGAAGCAACAAGAACTATCGGTTTATCAACCGGAACATCCTCACCCAACTCAATCTCTATAAAATGATCATTTACCAGTCCCTGATATTGGGTTTTGGTAAACGTTTTCAGGTAATTCCCGTCTTTCTCCCGAACAGTTTCCGATACGTCCCGGCCGTTGTCATCCAGTACCCGTGCAACCGGCTGTGGAATTGTTAAAGCACGAGACGATAAATCGGGTTCCGGGAAAACAAAACGTTCATCTATATATATTTCTGTATCCACAGGGTGGTCAACAGCAATCAGGCCCACATAATCAAAAAAATGGGTTTCCCAAAGTTCCGCTGT
>SLKH01000170.1 GCA_007134665.1 Balneolaceae bacterium | reverse complement strand
TGCGGGTGGGGATTACTGCAACCCATGATCTCCCCTTTGTTTTCGAAAATCTGTACATAATTAATAAACGGTTTTTCACCGAGTTCTTTGTATTGGGCGATCCACATTTCCACGATTTTTTTCAGCTGGCTGATGGACATTTCAGGGAGGGTCAATTTGTGATCCGGACTAAAACAGATGACACGGCAAATCCCTTCTTCAGTCTCAGCTACCATCAGTCCATTCTCATTTATTGATCGTGAATCAATATCCGGAAGAAGTGCACTAAAATCGTTATCAAAGACAAATGTAGAAGTGTAATCCGGATTCTTTTTTCCTCCCGCTCTTTCATTACCCGGGCAAAGATAACATTCCGGATCATAGGATTGTTTCCCTCCATGTAACTTCTCCTCTTCTTGTCCCTGCCACGGGCGTTTTGTCCGTTGAGGAGAAACCTGGACCCACTCCCCGGTCAGTATGTTCAGGCGCCGGTGTGGTGTTTTATCAAAAATCCTTCTCTCATCATCATTCATATTGAGCAAAATTTTCAACAGGCAAAACATCAGTCCCGTCAGATGTTTGTACAAGATAGACATCCGGGGTGATCTTTCTTTTCTTTTCATACACCTGAATCAACTGTTCAGATATCTCTTCTGCCTGTTCTTTCATAACAATATTAATCGTACATCCTCCAAATCCTCCTCCCATCATTCTTGCACCCAGTACTCCCGGCATTTTTTCTGTTGCTTCAACGAGGATATCGAGTTCAGAGCAACTTACTTCATACTGATCCCGCAATCCATAATGGGATGAGTACATTTTATAGCCGAATGATTCAAGATCCCCGTTTTCAAGATCAGAAGCTCCCTGCAGTACGCGTTCATTTTCATCCAGTACGAAACGGCTTCGGTTGGCAACAATCGGTGAAAGATTCTTCCGGTGTTCTTCAAACAATTGAAATGACAAATCTCTCAAACTATTCACATTGGGATCGATTTTCGAGAAATAGGAAACAGCTTCATCACATTGCTGCCTCCTCAGATTATACTCTGAACCTGCGAGCTCCCTGTGTACTTTGGTATCACACAACAGGATACTGAACTGCTCATCCGGAAAAGGGATCAGCTGGTGCTCCAGGTTTTTGCAATCGAGCCGGATCACATACTTTTTCTTACCATAAAGATTCGCAAACTGATCCATAATCCCGCAATTAACACCGACAAACTGATGTTCAACCTGCTGACCCAGTTTGGCTATCTCGATCCTGGTTAAGTTCAAATCCAGCAGCTGATCAAGACCAAATATAACAGCTCCTTCCAGTGCGGCCGAAGAAGAAAGCCCTGCACCAATCGGAATTGTTCCGGCGAAGACACAATCAAAACCTGTCATCGGCAGATTCATCTGATTAAATACATGAATGACACCCAACAGATAGTTGGGCCAACCAAGTTCACTTGGTGAAATTGCACCGGAAATATCGGCTTCAAAATGTTGATTTTCTACATCCAGTGCTACTGCTCTGACTTTATGTAACCGGTTGGGAGAAATGGCCATGATGATCGATTGATCAATAGCAGCCGGCAACACGAATCCGTTGTTATAATCAGTGTGATCGCCAATCAGGTTTGCGCGTCCTGGTGATCTCACCAGCATCGGTTTCGATGAAAAGTGATGCTGAAAAGCCGATATAATTTTCTCAATTCGGTCGTTCATAATTTATTCATCATCACCAAAATAACAGGTAAAGTATAGCAAGTATCGCTGATGCTCCAATTGATCCAACATTGAAAACAGTTCCTGTATGGAATAATTCTTTTCTGAATTCGATGGCTTTCGGATCTTTCCCGGTATTTTCATACAGTGAGATCAGTATTATTACACCGCATAATATCAAAAATACAATACCCATTCGGTCGAGAAATGGCAGATCAGGAACCAGCCATTTAAACAGGAAAGATAGTGGAATTGTCAGAATTGCAGCCCAGAGTGCACCGTTTGCTGATGCTGGTTTCCAGTAGAGTCCCAGTAAAAATATGGCAACCACTCCCGGGCTGACAAAACCGGTAAATTCCTGGATAAACTGAAAAGCCTGTCCAAAATTTTCAAGCAGTGGTGCAACGAGAACTGCAAGAAAGAGAGCAATAAAGCTCATCACTCTTCCTGTCAACACCAGGTTTTTTTCAGATGCTTCTTTATTGAAATGTATTTTGTAAATGTCGAGTGTAAAAATCGTTGAGGTACTGTTCGTCATAGAGCTAAGAGACGATGCGATGGCTGCAATCAAAGCTGCAAAAGCCAGTCCGCGAAAACCGGTAATCACAAATTCATTCAGGGTCCAGGGATAGGCTTCATCCGGGCGAAGAAGGTCAACACCGAACCCGAAAGCAGCTATTCCGGGGATTACTACGATCAGTGGCATTAAAAGCTTCAGGTACCCGGCAAACATCAGGCCTCTCTGAGCCTCGGTCAGGCTTTTGGCGGCGAGAGCACGCTGAATGATATATTGATTACATCCCCAGTAGCTGATATTGGCGACCCATAAACCTCCGAAAATCACACCCAGCCCCGGCAATTCCTGGTAATGTGGATTGGATGGATCAAGAATCATTTCAAATTTTTCCGGAACCTGGTCGTATAGTTCGATAAAACCGGCAATTGCCCCTTCGCCACCACCAAAAGCATTGAGTGCAAAATAGGTAGTCATCAATCCTCCGAGAACCAAAAAAGTAACCTGGATTACATCAGTAAAAGCAATGGCATTAAGCCCACCGTAAATGGTATAAATTGCTGAGAATACGGCCAGTCCTATGATTCCGTATCTTAAGTCGAAACCCATAATTGTTTCAAGACTCAGAGCACCCAGATAGAGTACGGACGTCAGGTTTACAAAAATATAGACGAGAATCCAGAAAACAGCCAGACTGGCCCGGACTCTCTCATCAAACCTGTTTTCAAGAAACTGGGGCATGGTATAAATCCCCTTCTCAAGAAAAACGGGCAGCATATATTTTGCGACCAGAATCAAAGTTAATGCAGCCATCCACTCATAACTGGCAATTGCCAGGCCGATCACATAACCGGAACCAGACATGCCGATCATCTGTTCCGCAGATATATTAGCAGCTATCAGAGAAGTACCGATTGCCCACCAGGGCAGTGATTTTCCCGCCAGAAAATACCCCTCGGAATCTCCAGTGCTTTTCTTCCTGGCAATAAATAACCCCAGGCCCAGTACGATAAAGCAATAGCCGAAAAAGACAATAAAATCAACGGTCGAAAAATTCATACACCCCCATTAATGATCACCCCCGGTGAATTAT
>SLKH01000157.1 GCA_007134665.1 Balneolaceae bacterium | reverse complement strand
CCTTCAGGCTGAATATTATAAATCCCATCCTGACTTTGAAAAGAGATAAGATCAAATGGATAGGTAAGTACCTGGGTTACCATATCATCAGGAGATGGCGACATGAAGTTCACAGTGATTTCAATCTCATCTGCCGAAGACTTTTCAACCCTTTTGACAGATAAATCGTAACCACCGGTAGGCTTTTCACCCCAGCCAACATAAAGATACGTGGTATCATCAACCGTTAATGTATGCCAGAGCGGACTTCTGTCCAGTTCCTGAAGTACCGAAACCCATTCACCGGCCTCATCCGGTATATCGGAAATATCTGGCCTGCTGAATGGAATAGTTTGATGATTGCTGTCAGTCATAGCTTCATTTTCCTGTTGATTCCTTTCCTCAGAAGAACAGCATAACAGGATCCCGATCATACCCACCAGGAAAATATTCATGACCGGTTTATTCACTATTTGGAGGAAATTTTTTAACACGTGTTTACCCTATTGAATGATCTGTGGCAAGTGTTAATAAAGTACGCCTTACCGTTTTAATTATTTTTGGTACCTTCCCCGTTAATATAAAGTTTCTCTCTGACGACTGAATGATACGAGCCATCATTGCCGTTTTTAAAAAAGATTTCTACCTGGAATTACGCACCAGGTATGCGATCAATACACTGCTTGCATTTACCGGTGCTGCACTTTTACTGATTCTGTTTACACTCAGGGCGGAGCAACTGGACCCAATTCCCAGGAGCGGCCTGGTGTGGATCGTTATTCTTTTTGCTGCCATGGCCGGAATGGCCCGGTCATTCGTAATTGAAACAGATCAAAAAACATGGCCGCTTCTCCGGTTGAATGCCCATGCAAGTGACGTTTTCACAGGAAAACTGATCTATAATTTTCTTTTTTTGCTCACACTAAACCTGTTCACATTTATCCTGTACCTGTTCATGCTGGGAATTAGTGTAGTCAACTATTTTTACCTGTTTACCGGTATTCTTTTTGGAGCGCTTGGGCTTGCATCGGTAACGACGCTTACTTCTGCGATGATTTCAAGAGCCGACCGCCGCGGTGCCGTCTTTTCTGTACTTTCCATACCGCTTTTGGTACCACTGTTACTTATCTTAACAAGGGTCACACAAGTAGCCCTTGTTGATGGCACTGACCCATCAGCTTTAAATGACCTGATGGCTCTGATTGGCTATTCAGGTGTGACGATCACAACAGGTATCCTGTTGTTCGATTTTATCTGGGACGAATAAAATAAATCAATTCAATGATCTCCGAATTTGGTAACAGACGATTAGTCGGGCAGTCTCACGCAAAACAGCAGATCAGCCGAATCCTCGAATCCGGACGAGCATCACATGCCTACCTGTTTACCGGGCAGGAAGGTGTTGGGAAACTTGCATTTGCACTTGCTTTTGCCGAATTCCTGAATGGTATCGACAACCTGACCGATCTCGGCGGGCAGGCCCGGTCAAAAAAATCGAGCTGGTTCCGGCACCCCGATATTCACCTGTATATCCCCCTGCCAACGTCGGTAACAAACAGTACTTCCAGTATCAGTGATGAGATGCAAAACAGGCTGGGAATACTGGAAAAAGACCCTTACGAAATAGTTGATTTCAAATTGAGGCCTGTACTTGACAGTGACTCATCATCCATGAATAAACAGGCTTTTTATCCGATCCGGTTTTATCATGAACATATCAGGCCTGTCTGTAATCTGAAACCGAATGAAGGGCAATATTCGATTGTGATAATCAAGGATATTGATACCATGCGGAAAGAAGCTGCAAATGCATTTTTAAAACTGCTTGAAGAACCACCGGAAAACGTCATTTTTCTTTTGACAGCATCCAAGACCGAGCAACTGTTACCTACAATTATCTCCCGGTGTCAGCATATTCGCCTCGGGCCACTTTCTGAACCTGAGATCAGCCAGGCACTTTTAGAATATGATGGATATAAAAAAGAAGATGCTTCCTATCTCGCCCGAATCTCAGGAGGTAATTATGCCATTGCCCGGTTCTTTGACTTAAAAACTGTCAAAGAGTCGAGGGCAGAAATCATCAGTTTTCTCAGAATGACATACATTCAGGATGCCGGTGCCCTGGTCAAACAAATTCAGAACTGGCAAAGTAAATTCAATACTGAAAACCAGATAGCACTTTGTAATACCCTCGAGATGATGTTGAGAGACCTGATGATCTATCGGGAAACACAAGATGAAAACCTGATAACAAATATCGATCAGGTACAGGTAATCCGAAAGTTTTGTGAATCACTTGAAAATGCCCGTATCGACGATATGATTGATGAATTACAAAAGCTCAAGCCGTTGCTTTATCAGAATATTCAGTTAAAATATGTGTTTACTTCACTTGCATTTCGATTCAGCTTCCTGATGCGGGGGTATGATCACATCATATCTGAAAAAGAGAACTGGAAACACCTACCGGCTTTAACCTAAACAGCAATCAGCCATGGCAGTCGTCTTATTTACAAAAATGCAGGCAACCGGCAATGATTTTGTTATGATTGATAACCGCAACAAAATTATTGCAGACAATGATTATGCCGGCCTGGCTCAGTGTATCAGTAACCGAAAGTTTGGAGTGGGGTCAGACGGATTAATTCTGCTTGAAGAATCGGCCGAAAAAAAACTGGTTATGATTTATAAAAACCCGGATGGCAGTGATGCAGGCATGTGCGGCAATGGTGCCCGATGTTTTGTTAAATTTGCTCAATCACTTGGCTATCCAAATGATATAAAGTTCAAAGTCCATGACAAAGAGTACCGGGGAATACTCAAAGGTGAACAGGTTACGGTCTATTTTCCATTGAGGACAAAGGTTTTACCCACCAGTATTAACGGGGAAAATATATACCAGGTTTATACAAATACGGAACATATTGTCTGTCCGGTAAAACCGGTTATTCTTGGTGATGAAAAAATGTTGACGGTGAAAGGCCGTGAACTTCGTAATCATAAATCGTTTTCGCCTATCGGAACCAATGTTAATTTCATGAGCGGATTATCAACAGATTCTGTGGAACTTCAAACTTATGAACGCGGGGTAGAAGACCTGACACTTGCTTGCGGCACGGGCGCAATTGCAACAGCACTTGCATGGCATCATCAGAATAATGGTAAAGAGGGTGAACAGGTTATGACTGTTGAGGTAAAGGGAGGCACGTTAACTGTAAGTTTCACGTTTGAACAAACAACCAGCGAATATCATAAAATCAGCCTGGCAGGGCCCGCATCCATTGTCTTTGAAGGTACCTATTACTACTAATATCATTCTCATT
>SLKH01000064.1 GCA_007134665.1 Balneolaceae bacterium | reverse complement strand
GTTTAATATTGACGATAGCTACTTATTTGAGTCTGAACTCAGCGAAGATGAGCGGATGATCATGGAAACGGCTCGTGAATACGCTCAATCCAAACTTGAACCCCGTGCCCTGAAAGGAAACCAGGAGGAGATATTTGATTTGGAAATTGCACGTGAAATGGGAGATCTTGGCCTTCTGGGTGCGACAATTGATCCGAAATATGGAGGAGCCGGTGCCAGCCAGATCGCCTATGGACTGCTTGCAAGGGAAGTTGAAAGGGTCGACTCCGGGTATCGCTCCTTTATGTCTGTTCAATCTTCATTGGTTATGTATCCGATTTCTATTTTTGGAACGAATGAACAGAAGGAAAAATACCTTCCCAGGCTTGCCTCCGGAGAGATGATTGGCTGTTTTGGCCTTACGGAACCCGACCATGGGTCTGATCCGGGGTCAATGACAACTACTGCTGTAAAAACTGATAATGGGTGGATACTCAACGGTGCAAAAATGTGGATTACGAACTCTCCCATTGCAGACCTTGCAGTTGTATGGGCGAAAGCGAAAGAATCAAAAAACAGTGAAGGAGTTATTCGGGGTTTTTTAATAGAAAAAGAAACTGAAGGATTCACGGCACCTGTCACAAAACACAAGATGAGCCTCCGGGCGTCATCTACCGGAGAACTTGTGATGGAAGATGTATTTGTACCGGATGAAAATATATTTCCTGAGATCAGGGGCTTGAAAGGCCCCTTTATGTGTCTCAACAGTGCCCGTTATGGCATTGCATGGGGAGTTACCGGTGCTGCTGAATTTTGCTACCAAAAAGCGAGAAAGTACGTTCAGGAACGAAAACAGTTTGGTTTTCCCATAGCTGCCAATCAGATTCCACAGACCAAACTTGCCGATATGCTGACCGATATAACTACCATGCAGATGCTTTCCTGGCGTCTTGGCAAACTGAAAGATAATGGTCGCGACCATCACGCAATGACTTCGCTTGCGAAACGCCATAATTGCGGGAAAGCACTTGAAATTGCACGGGTTGCCCGTGATATGCACGGTGGAAATGGAATCACCGGAGAATACAGAGTCATCCACCACATGGTAAATCTTGAATCGGTAAATACGTATGAGGGTACATACGATATTCACGGATTAATTCTCGGACGTGAAATAACCGGTATTCAGGCATTTGTACCAAGAGGAAATGACACCTGAAAAAATACCTTCATATTCAACCTGCCTTATATCATTAATTAAATATGATCGTTTAATCGATACCATTATAATTCTGTCGATCATATAGAATTTCTCGTGCTTATTTGCTTAATTAAATTATAGCATTAATTAAAATGGGAGATTTATGAAAACAAGAACTCCCGTTTTGGATTCATCCATACGGGTTCAAATTGAGCGAAATGAATGGCTTTACTGGCAGGTTCTGTATCAACAATCCGGATCTGCAGCTGTCACTGACCCAACCAGGCCATATTTTATCGGTGCCATCCCAGAAGTTGATGTACTTGCCTACAACCGCGTAATAGGCCTTGGGTTGGAAGAGCCGGCAACCAATGGTCAGATAAAATCTATCCTGCGTTTTTTTAGTGGAGTAGGAGTCAATCGTTTTTTTGTTCAGGTTAGCCCTTTTGCCCGCCCGAAAGATTTGATAGAGAACCTCGAGAAAAATGGCCTGAAATATTATAATCACTGGGCTAAACTATATCGTAAAACTGATGTCAAAATTCCGAAGCCGAAAACGGATGTAAACATCATCCGGATTGATGAAGACTATGCTGATCTGTTTGGTGAAATTATTATCCAGCCATTTGGGTGGGACTCCTATAAGGATATTCTGTCACATTTGCTCTCCAAAACCGTCGAACAACCAGGTTATCACCACTACTTTGCCGTTGATGGAGATACTCCCATAGCAGCAGCTTCACTGTATGTCAATGGTGAATACGGATCCCTTGCAATGGCCGGGACACTGGAAAAATATCGTGGCCGTGGAGCCCAAAGTGCCCTGCTTGCCCGGCGTATTCAGGACGCACGTGAAATGGGGTGTCGTTACCTGTTTAGTGAAACAGCAGAAGATACACCTGAAAAAGGTTCAGCTTCTTTCCGGAATTTGCGTAGATTCGGATTCAAACTCGCCTATCTTCGTCCAAATTATATTTGTCAGCTTGGGTGAGAGCAGGATTCAAGGCACAAGTCTCAAGGTTGAACCTGTCCTCCGCTCCCGGCCTTCGGCCTCTTGAATTTTGAGCCCTGAGCCCTGAGCCCTGAGCCCTGAGCCCTGAAAATCGCCCGATCACATCCCGATTATCCAACTTAACAGCTAATTCTGATAATTTTTTTAAAACCGGGCTTGTCATTCATCAGGAATATTTATTTATTACACATATATTGCACATTAACATAACAGACCGCTATGGATCATGCACAACTAACCAGGAAACAGAAGAAATTTTTTGATTTCATCGTGGACTACAAGAGTGACCACGATGTTTGGCCTACCTATCGGGAAATTGCCGAGCACTTTGGCTATAAGTCACCCAACAGTGTTACACAGAATATACAAGCCTTACTGAAAAAAGATTACCTGATTAAAACCGATGAAGATGAATATGATATTCATCCGAAACTTGATCATGTATTTGAAGAACATGACAGCTCCGGAATTCCTGTACGTGGTTTAATCGCTGCAGGATACCTGCAGGAAGCCGTTGAAGCTGATTTGGGAAAGATCACACTGGAAACACTGTTCCCAAACATGGACAATCTGTTTGCATTGAGGGTTTCGGGCATGAGTATGAAGGATGCTGAAATTTATGATGGAGATTTTGTTCTTCTGATGGACTCGGACATCAATGAAGGTGATATTGGTGCAGTCCTGTACAATGGAGAAACAAGTTTGAAAAGAATTTACAAGGATGAGAACGGCCTGCGGCTGGAACCTGCCAATGATGAATATGATGACATCATTATTGAACCCGAACTATTTGAAGAAGTCCGGGTAATCGGGAAATATGTAGGCCATGTAAATCGAAACGGAATTTACAGGGCCGGTGCTACTTTGCCTGCAAAGAAAAGACGTATAAAAACCTGAAAACAGCTTGTTCATCTCAGAGTCAAGGAAACTGACTATACTGACGGCTGTTTCTGAGCGGATACGCGATCCAGTTTTTCCCGAATGGTTTCAAATCGGCCGTTGACACCACTCCTTGCTTCATGAAGTTGAGAATCCTTAATCCATGCACGGCCACCATCATGCTGAAGCCTTTTTTTATTTTTAAATGCCAAAGCCTGATTATGCAGATCCGGTAATTTTTTCATATCAAATTTTTTGTTTTCAAGATACATGATCAGACAATAAAGTTCATAAACTTCAGTACTTTCTTTTCGAAATTATTACTCTTATATTTCTTTTCTATCTGAAAACGGAAATATTTAATCAATTAAACTTATGTACGCTGTTGTAGAAATAGGCGGGCATCAATACAAGGTATCCGAAAACGACCGTATTTTTGTAAACAGGCTGAATACAGATGATGAAAAAATCTCTTTCGACCGTGTGTTACTCATCAAAGATGACAAGGATAAGGTAAAAGTAGGTCAGCCCGTTATTGACGGCGCAAAAGTAGATGCCAAAATCGTTGATCACCTCAAAGGTGACAAAGTGATTGTTTTCAAAAAGAAACGAAGAAAAGGCTATAAAGTAAAACGAGGCCACAGGCAGCTATTGACGCAGCTTCAAATTGAAAAAATATCATAGGTAAAATTTATTAAAGGAGAACATTATGGCTCATAAGAAAGGTCAGGGTTCAACCAAAAACGGACGCGATTCGGAATCAAAACGTCTTGGTGTGAAAAAATTTGGCGGCCAGCGTGTAAAGGCCGGGAATATCATTATCCGTCAGCGCGGTACCAAATTTCATCCTGGTGAAAATGTAGGCCGCGGTGGCGATGATACACTTTTTGCCACTGCTGATGGCCTGGTTACGTTTAAGACACGCAGTGGGAAAAAATATGTTCATATCGACCCGGTATAACCGCATGTAGATAATTTATTGGGAATTTTCATTTAAAACCTTCAGGATTGAGTAAATCCTGAGGGTTTTTTTATGATTATCAATTGGCTTTCATCTAACTATACTACCCTTTAAATACACATTTTTTATACCTGATTTCTTTTTTGCCCTCCGGGCCAAAATTGTCATTGTTCCAATGACAATTTTGGGTTTATTTGACTGTCAATAAACGTTATTAGATTAATACTTAATTTAAATTCATGAATAGATCGATTCCCGGCCTACCACATATACAGGTAAATAATATTTTTTGTGTAGGCAGAAATTACGAACAACATGCTCGTGAAATGAACAGTCCGGTTCCGGATGAACCGATCATATTTCTAAAACCAAATAGCTCCATCCTCTGTGATGGAGGAACTGTGATACTGCCTGAACAATCTCAAAATGTACACCATGAGATTGAGTTTGTCATCGCTATCGGCAGAGAGGGCAAAAATATATCTGAAAAAGAAGCTGCACAGTTCATCGCCGGTTACGGCATTGGAATTGATTTTACTGCAAGGGATCTTCAAAACATCGCTAAAAAAGAAGGGAAACCCTGGAGTATCGCCAAGGGGTTCGACACTTTTGCACCGATCAGTAACTTTCTACCAGCTGATGCCCACCTCCCGGAAAAAAGCTTTGATTTGGAGCTAAAGGTGAATAACAAAACCGTGCAAAAAGGAGTGACACAACAAATGATCTTCAGTATCATTACATTAATCTCATATATTTCAAAAATATTTACACTACAGCCCGGCGATCTTATATTCACAGGAACACCTGAAGGCGTTGGCCCCGTTAAAACGGGTGATCATCTGACAGCGACACTTAACACTAATCTGTTGACACTCAATGTGGATGTACAATGATATCATTTACAGTTTGAAAGCGTTCATGTCTGTCTGCCTGATTTGTCTTTTTTTACCCCTCCAGGCATCAGGACAGGATCTCTCTTTTCTCTCAGATTCAACGCATTATTTATGGCCAACGGATGCCAGCCCGTATATCTCCTCTACATTCGGTGAAACCAGATCTGCTCATTTTCATGCCGGACTTGATATTCGTACCTGGGGGCGTGAAGGATATCAGGTATTTGCAACCAGAGACGGGATTATACACAGAATTGCCATTAGCCCTCACGGATATGGTAAAGTAATCTTTCTCAGGCATAATGATGATTCATATTCCATATATGCTCATCTGAATCGCTTTGAGGATTCCTTAATGGCCATAGCAGATTCTATCCGAATGCAGGATTACAGTTTTTTACTGGATCTCAACGTAGAACATAAAAATCTACTCGTAAATCAGGGTGATCTCATTGGATATACAGGTTCCACTGGTGTAGGGCCTCCACATCTGCATTTTGAACTTCGAACACCCGATAATGAACCCTTTAACCCGTTACTTACTAACCTGGGAATCGATGACGATATTCCGCCACAATTCTCCGGCCTGGCAATCGAATATCTTGATCCGGTAACATATACTGTCAAAGACCGGAGCACAGTACGCCCGCGTCAGTCGGGCGGGGTTTATGATTTTGGATCCATTGACACAGATGGGCCGGTTGGACTTGCCGTAAATGTATCCGACCGCGCCAACAGAACTCCTAATGTATATGCTGTTTATAAACTTGCTCTTATAGTTGACCAGGATACTCTTTTTCATTCAAAAGTTGATGCATTCAGTTATAACAATGCATCACAAATGTTCATTGACAGAGTATTCCCGCTTTTGAGGCAAAGAAGGCAGGGTTTCCAAAGATTATATGTTGTTGATGGCAATGAACTGTCTTTCTATTCAACTGATTCCAATCGGGGGGTGATTGATTTGCCTGAAGGAATTCATAAAGTTATGATCATAGCAGAAGACTTTTACGGGAATCAATCGAGAGCGAAACTCGACCTGCATATATCCAACAGGTCAAGTTCTCCGGCTGAATCTATAGCAGCAATTCCCGCTTATCCCCGAAATGGTGAAATTCAGAATAGGAATCCGGTTGTAAATGATGCAGGATTTTCAACACGGACTGTACAACCTCAATTTCTGACTGAATACACTGCATCAGCCGGCCCTAATCCGGATGCAGTCCGTTTCCAGCACTCTCCAATATATTATACAAATAACCCTGAATTCAGAAGAGCTGGAAAAACCCTTGTCCCTGGTGAAAGACAATTTTTACACCTTCCGGATCAAACAATCTGGGTTGAATTCCCCGAAGGTGCTCTGTTTGATACTCTGAATGTGGAAATGATTGTTGAATACCAGGACCAATTTCCGGTCATACGTTTTGAACCTGAACATATCCCGCTCAGAAGACATGCAAACCTGAATATCATTCTGCCTGCAACGAGTAATTCTGATAGAACGGTGGGTTTATATGCATATAATTCAAGAAACCGCCATCTGTTCCACACTGCAGGCAAGCCAGGTTCTTTGATCAGGACCAGTATCAGAGAATTACAGGAGTTTCATATCCTAAATGATATACATCCTCCTTATGTAGGGCCACCGAAAATTGAACAAAATCTGGCCGGTATGCATGTCGTTCATATTCCGGTCGTTGATCAGATGTCAGGTATCGATTTTCTGCGATCAAGAATCGAAGTAAATGGAGAAAAGGGTATTACAGAGTTTGATCCGGATAAACAGAAACTTACATTTTATAAACCGGGATTTCAGCCACAATCAGTGAACCAGGTTAAAGTATGGGTATATGATGGAGTTGGTAATCTGGCACACAGAGAATTTGGGTCGGTGCGGCGCTGATATTGAGTTCTATTTATCAGTTTGCAATTGCAAGACAACTGATCTCTACCAATGCATTTTTGGGTAGTGTTTTAACTGCAACAGTCTCCCTCGCAGGTGGAAGTTCATTGAAAACTTCACCGTAGATTTCATTCACTTTGGCAAAGTCATCCATATCAGCAAGGTAAATGGTACATTTCAATACATCATTAAAATTACAACCTGATGCCTTGAGAACCTCCCCAAGATTCTTCATCACCTGTCTTGACTGAGAAACAATATCACTTCCTGACAATTGCATCGTCTCCGGATCAAGTCCGATCTGACCCGAACAGTACAATATTCCATCATACTTAACTGCCTGGCTATAGGGTCCGATTGCTTCTGGTGCACGATCGGTTTCAAACGTTATTTTTTTCATCTATATGGTATTATATTCATTGTTATTTGCAACAATTTACCTTTAAACAGGTTAAATATACAAGCTGACAAAGCTTTCCGGGGTAATTGAACCTCAATGCAGTTATTGCGGAATGGTGTAGTTATGTTTACTTTCAGAATGATTGTTACAGAAATCTTGATAAGAAACTTATTCATATGAAAATCAAACCACTATTTATTTTAATATTGACAGTTGGTATCCTTTGGGGATGTGAAACTCCTGATCCGCTGATCCGAGACGCGCGACTTGCACTTCAGACTTTTGACTATGAAGCATCCTTAGCTGCTGCCGAACAGGCTCTTGAAGAGGATTCAACAAATGCACTGGCTTATTATTACAAGGCAACTGCATTGGGTTCAATAGCTGAAGACCTGCAACCGCCATCAGATCGCTTACCTTATTATGAGGACATGTATGAGTCATACCAAAATGCAAAGCGTTTTGGTTCTCAGATGGACAGGGTACCCAGTGAAATCGATAATATTGATGATATTATAACAAGTATCTGGGCAACGGAACACAATTCCGGGGCAGAGATGATGACCGAAGACAGCCTCCGGCAAGTGACCGATAACCCGGACCAGGTAGCCAGGGATCATTTTGTCAATGCCATAACCGTTCAGCCTGACAGTTCCATATCCTATGTTGTGCTTGCTTCCATTCAATATCAGCTTGGTGATGTGGAAGAAGCTACAAGGACCTATGAAACCGCTATGTCAAAAATGGATGAGCCGGTTTTTGAGGATTATGAGTTTATGATCAGCCTCTACTTTGTGCAGAACCGCTATGATGAAGCCCGGGACCTTTCACTCGAGGCAATGGAGCGGTATCCAGATGAACCTACGTTTGTTCAATTCCTGGCTGATTCATACCTGGAAACAGGTGAGACTGAAGAAGCGATTAACCTGATTCGTACATTGATTGAAGACGATCCGAATAACCCACAATTTTATTTTGTACTGGGAACTCAGCTCTACCGTTCAGCCGAGGTACACTTGAATGAAGCAAGTAATAACTATCAGAGAATCTACCAGATGCAGGATCAGATGGCTCAACTCTCGAGCTCCGAACAGGAAGATCTTCAACAGCAGATCGACGCTATTAGAGCCGAAGCCGAGGAAGCCGAACGTGAAGGAAATGAGTTAGCTGAATTGGCAGTTGAAGAGATCAAATCATCTATTGAGCTCAATCCTCAGGATGACAATGCTTACAACGTACTTGGTATCATATACCAGAACAAAGCTGCCGCCCTGTTTGACAAACGTAATAACACCCGGGATAATGAACTGGCAAGAGAATATGATGAACAAGCCAGGGAAGAACTGACTCAATCCATGGAGTATTATGAGCGGGCTGCTGAATTAGATCCGAATAATACCAATTACTGGCAGTCTCTCTTCCAGGTTTATACAACTTTGGGTATGGATGAGGAAGCAGAAGAGGCCATGAATCGCGCAGGACTTGACTAACCTTTAATCCGGGAAGTATATGAGGAATTTTTTAGCCCGAACGGCAAGCATTATGCTTGTCTTCGGGTTCTTTTTTACATTGATAGCATGTAGCACACAGGAACTATCACTTGAACAGGCAGAACGTTCTTTCCAATCAGAAGATTATGAACGAGTTCTTGCAACCACTACTGTTTTACTCCGGGATGAACCAGGTAATGAAAATCTTCACTACCTGAAAGCAAGAGCCCTTAAAAACATTGCACACGACCAGCAATTTGCATCTGCAAGAATCGACTATTACCGGGAAATGAAATACTCAACTGATTTACTTGAAAACAGTGAATCATCTTCAATGAGATCTATTGCAAACAATATTCTCGACAATGCCTGGCAAACGGAGTTTGATGCAGCCGAACACTTATGGGAATTTGCTAATACCAATAATGATAATCAGTACGTACAACCCGCCATTGACCACCTTGTCAATGCAATTCTGATCAAACCTGATGTTATGTCTGCTTATGAGCTGAAATCAACAGCACATTATAGAATTGGAGAATTACAAAATGCGGTAGCATCACTGCAAGCTGCACATGACAATTATGCCCCATTACCGCTGGAGATGAAAGAACAACTTGCATATCTGTTACTTGAAGAAGGACAGCTCCAATCTTCAATTCAGCTTTATCAGGAATTACTTGAAGAATACCCACATAATGATGAAGTAAAACACGGCCTGATTAATGCTTACATTCTTGATGAAAATCATGAAGCATCAATTGAGTTATTGAGAGAATTAACTGTAGCCAGAAACAGCGTATTACCCTATCACGAAGCACTTGCAACAGAATTGTTTTTTTATATTCAAACTTCTTTAAGCTCAATGATTGAAAGTAATGTGAGTGATACGGACATCCTTGAAAAGTATGAATCGCTCATGTCAGATCTTGATGAAGCGGAGTCACTATATCGCCTTGTACTGGAAAATCATCCGGATCCTGCTGAAATTAATTTTATCACTGCGGCATTCTATAAAAACACTGCCGGGTATCTGTTAAATCTTGCAGAAAACAGAAATGAAGTACTTGCTGAGCGTCTGACTGAAAAAGCTGAAAACTTGTTAGTCCGGTCTGTACCCATCTGGCAGGAAGTGGCTGACCGGAATCCCGAAAACCCGGAAATCTGGAGGAGTATATACCAGATTTATAGTCACCTCAATATGACAGACGAAGCAGAAGAAGCACGAAGCAAAGCTAACCTGTAAGACTTAAATAATCATGAAATTCAATACTAAAGCTATTCACGCAGGACAGGCACCAGAAAAAACGACCGGTGCTGTTATGCCTCCGATTTTTCAGACGTCAACATATGTACAAAGTGCTCCGAATGAACACCAGGGCTACGACTACGCACGCGTAGGAAATCCAACAAGAACAGCTCTGGAAAAATTAATTGCAGGGCTTGAAGGAGCTGATGAATGTGCCTGTTTTGCCAGTGGTTGTGCTGCGATGGATGCGATTTTAAAATCTCTGCGCCCAGGAGATCACGTAATAGCCACTAACGATCTGTATGGTGGCAGTTACCGGCTATTTACACAGGTTTTCGAACCTTATGGTATCGAATTCTCTTTTGTCGACATGACAGATACCGGAAATGTTAGAGAGGCAATTCGTTCTGAAACTAAAATGATTTGGATCGAAACCCCTACCAATCCACTGCTCAGGATCGTAGATATCAGTAAAATTGCAGAAATCGCAAAGAAGAACAGTATTTTGTCTGCAGTTGACAATACATTTGCCTCCCCTTACCTGCAAAGGCCACTTGAGCTTGGAGCTGATATTGTCATGCACTCAACAACCAAGTATCTCGGCGGCCATTCAGACGTCATCGGGGGCGCAGTTGCCACATCAAATCAGGAAGTGATAGAAAATCTGCGATTCCAGGTCAAAACCACCGGTGGCGTTCCGGGGCCAATGGATTCATACCTTGTTCTTCGGGGAATTAAAACACTTCATGTAAGAATGGATCGGTCTGTAAAAAATGCTCAAACTATAGCGGACCATCTGGAAAATCATCCACAAACTGACAAAGTGTATTATCCCGGACTTGAATCGCACCCTCAACATACACTTGCAAAGAAACAAATGTCAGGCTTTGGCGGGATGTTATCTTTTACATTAAAAGAAGATACCCAGGAATCCGCATCACGGTTTATGAGCCGAACGAAAGTATTTGCACTTGCAGAGAGTCTCGGTGGAGTGGAATCCCTGATCAGCCATCCGGCTTCAATGACTCATGGATCAATCCCGGCAGAAGTCAGAAGAAAAACAGGGTTAAAAGATTCTCTTATTCGGGTATCCGTCGGGATTGAAGATGTCGACGATCTGATTGAAGATCTAAATCAGGCTTTTTAAATCTGGCCACGACTTTACAGGATATTTTATACAGCCAGTAGTTTGTTCATTACCTGAATTCAAAAAAATTTAGTTTTTTTGTAAGGAATATGCCTGGAAGGGATCATACAGTTAACAGATTCGCTTGGTTCCAGGATCAATATCCGGATTAACATATTAGATATTGCTATGAAAAATGTTGTTATCGTTGAAGCGAAACGAACTCCGCTTGGATCATTTGGCGGAAGCCTTTCAGATATGAGTGCGCCGGAACTTGGAGCAACGACTATAATTGAAGTAGTCAAATCTGCCGGATTAAAACCCGATGATGTTCAGGAAGTCAGTTTCGGGAATGTATTAACTGCAGGAATTGGCCAGGCGCCTGCCCGTCAGGCTGCTATTAAAGCCGGGCTTTCCGAAAAAACACCCTGTACAACCATCAATAAAGTATGTGCATCCGGAATGAAGGCGATTATGATCGCCACAGACCAGATTCAGCTCGGACAAGTGGATATCATGATTGCAGGTGGCATGGAAAGCATGAGTAATGTTCCCTACTACCTTCCCAAACACCGTTTTGGTTCAAAACTTGGCAACTCTGAAGTTCAGGACGGTATCATCAAAGATGGACTTTGGGATGTCTATAAGGATTTCCACATGGGAAATGCAGCAGAGCTTTGTGCTGCGGATTGTAACATATCCCGCAGGGATCAGGATGAGTATGCAACCGCCTCTTACAAACGTGCAATTGAAGCTCATGAGAAGGGATATTTCAAAGATGAAATTATAAAAATAAAAGTCAGGGGACGAAAAGGAGATATTACCGAGGTTATAATAGATGAAGAACTGGAAAAGGTTAATTTTGATAAGATCCCAAACCTTCGGCCGGTTTTTGACAAGGAAGGGTCAGTAACTGCAGCCAATGCAAGCAGTATTAATGACGGTGCGGCTGCAGTTTTATTGATGAGTGAAGAAAAAGCAAAAGAGCTTAAACTTTCACCCATTGCCCGAATCAGAAGCCACGCCAGTGCTGCCAAAGCACCGGAGTGGTTCACTACTGCACCGGCAGATGCCATTCCGATTGCATTAAAACGGGCAGGACTCGAAGTTAAGGATATCGATCTCTTTGAGATTAATGAAGCTTTTTCTGTCGTCTCTATCATCAATAACCGGCTTCTGGATTTGAATCCTGAGATCGTGAATATTCATGGTGGCGCAGTAAGTATTGGCCATCCAATTGGATGTTCGGGAGCAAGAATTGTCGTAACACTCCTGCATGCACTCAACAGAACCGGAGGTACGTTGGGGTGTGCTGGAATCTGCAATGGCGGAGGAGGTGCATCAGCACTTGTGGTTGAAATGATATAACCACCTCAAATAAATTATTATTATGGAACTGCAAATATTGACTTTATAATCCGTCTCATGTAAGTTATTTATTGAATCTAAAATTGTCAGCTATTGTAAAACGCTACATAAAATTACTGAACAGGTAAATCCGCGAATCACTGATTATAAATTTATAT
>SLKH01000325.1 GCA_007134665.1 Balneolaceae bacterium | reverse complement strand
GTGTTAACCGCCCGGCGTACGCGATCTTCATAATTGCGCATATAGCCGTATGTCATCCCGATCTCTTCGATATTGGGATTGATAAAACCGGCATCCCACGCCACGGCATCCGACACACTGTTGATATAATCCCAACGGCCTGTGTTATACCCGACGAAATGTTTACCCAGTGCAGCGCGGATCTCCATGAGCTGAAAAGTAGCTTCAAGCTGTTCAACCAGCACATAAACCTTGACAGTACCTTCAGCCAGCCCGAGATGCTTTTCAAGATCAGAAATCATTTGATTCCAGACAGCCGCCTCCTCCGCAGTCTGGATTTTCGGCAGATACAATACAACCGATGAACCGTCTGCCATCAGTTGTTTGTAATTATTGGTAACATAGAGCACCAGATCCACAATCGATGCAGCCATGCCTTCCCCGTCAGATGCCCGGATATGCCGGTCATCCAGGTGAAGCCCTCTTGCACGGAATATTTTTGTCGTAAAACCAAGCTGTTTCTTCCAGTTGGCCACAATATCATGACCGAAGAACTCCTTCGACCAGTTATTCATCTCATCTGCAACCTTTTCTGCCACGTTCAAAAACAGAGGATCTTTATGGATGGCCAGTTTCAGGTTTCGCTGGTTATCGAGCGACATGGTCGTAATCTGACCGAGTGCATCTTCGCCGTCAAACATCCAGCCGTCAGCGCCCGATAAAAGAGCATAGGCAACATTCCGGATACTGTTTTCAACAGGTGCATTGGGTTTGGCAGCCGGGCCTGTTCCCTGGATCCACTGCCTTTGGAGATCATCCGGTATATCCGATCCGTTAAAATTCCCATCTCTCGCATCCTGCACCCTGATTTCAGTTCCGGGGATCTTGCTTTCCGGGTTCAGAAATTCTATTCGCTGATGATTTTCCTGCCGTTCCTTTCTTCGCCTGATTCTTTTTGACATTACATTTTTGATCACAGTGTTATACCTGGCAAGTAAAGCAAGAGCAGCAAGTGCCTCCGGTGTGTAAACATCTTTGTATGTTTCTTTCAGGTTATCCCGGATAATAAATAAGTGATCTTTCATAATGTCAGTTTAAGCGTTTGATTGGGTTTTTGATTTTGTTCAGGTTTAGATTTCAATCAGTACTTCAGTCAAATTCCGGTGAATTTTAAAATGAGAGTACTGAATTAATGTTAAATCCAAAAGAAGAATTAATAAATGGTTTGATCAGAATCGGCTGAAAATGAAAATTTATAAACTATGAAAACCACCCAGGTAAACTTCCTGCAACCGGGGATCATCCTGTAATGCTTCCGCAGGGCCTTCGAGTACGATCGAGCCGGTTTCTATCAGGTAGGCTCTGTCTGCCAGTCGCAGTGCCATCGATGCATTTTGTTCAACAAGCAGGATTGTCAGGCTTTCATTTTCACGAATATCACTGATAATATCATATACTTCTTTAACGAGTATGGGTGCCAATCCCATTGATGGTTCATCCAGCAGGAGTATACGCGGCCTGGCCATCAATGCCCTTCCGATGACGAGCATTTGCTGTTCACCGCCTGAGAGATATCCAGCCTGAATTTTCAGTCTTTCCATTAACCTGGGGAAATAGCCGAATACCCTTTCCATATCCTCACCGATTCCATCTCGGTCTCTCCGGGTATAAGCACCCATTTGGAGATTTTCATCTACAGTAAGATCTGGAAAGACGTACCTGCCTTCAAGTATATGCACCAGGCCTTCCTTAACCATTCGATGAGCCGGCCATCCGGTCATGTCCCTGCCATCAAGAATAACCTGCCCACCGGTCACTTCACCTTCTCCTTCAAGCATCCCGGAAATTGATTTCAATGTAGTGGTTTTTCCGGCACCGTTTGCACCGAGTAACGCTACACATTCCCGTTCATGAATTTGCAGATTGATTCCATGTAGTACCCGTATCACATTTTGATAACTCGCTTCAACATCGCGAAGAGATAGCAAAGGGCCTGTTTTTTGATTATTTAGGTTCACTCATCCTCCCAGATTCTCACCCAGTTGCCATCCTGAACCTGGTATATTGCTGAACTGGCACTCGGCCGATGGTCTTCCGGGCTGTAATTTACTACCGGGACGAGGCCACCCGGTGAAAAATCTTCCAGTTCATAAAACATACTTCTGAGGTTTTCGCCTGTGATCTCAAGCCCCTGGTCGATTGCCATTCCAATGACTTCAGCTGCCAGCAAAGCCTGTGCCCAGCCTCGTATATAATGCGTATTTGGATCATGATAGTTTGCATCCATAATCGCCTGCATAACCGGAGCATTTGTATCACCAAAAGCGACTGAACCATAGAGTGACAGATGACCTTCAGCGTCACTGCCAGCAGTACGGATAAAGTTCTCATCACCTGCATAAATATTACCGATAATCACCGCATCACTTTCCTGGCGGCGTAAATCACGCGTCAACACAGCCATTGCCGTATGTGTATTCCCCATCCAGATGTGAGTAGCTCCTGCATTCCGGAATGCCAGTGCCTGCTGTACTGCAGAAGTTGGCGTATAACTCAAATCCTGCTCGGAGACGATTGGCACCCCAACAGTCTCAGCTTCCTCTTTGATAGCAGCTATAGGGGCCATTCCAAAACCTCCCGGGTTTCTGGCAAGCCCAAGCCGGCCGCCCTGATCTGCAACATAACGAACTGCACTGCGGGCAGCTGTTGAATAGTCTGTATTAGTAATAAAGAAATATGGTGCCAGTTCCGGGTTAACAAATCGTTCGTCATAAGATGTCGGCATATAAATAACCTCAGCACGGGTGGCAAGATCCATAACCGCTTCACTATCCGGCGTCCCGAAACCGTGTATCAGCGGAACATTATGGTCACCGGTCAGCTCTCTGAAAGCAGCAATCGTCCTGGGTACATTATACCCGGTTTCCCGTTCGATCACTCTGATTGGCTGGCCCCGGAGGCCTCCTTCTTCATTAATCCAGCGCCATGCATCGCGTACACCATCAGCAAGAGGAATTCCGACATCTGATGTTTCGCCAGTCCGATTGGTGATCTGACCGATTCGGATCGTTCCTTCCTCTTCCACTTCTGCACAAGCAAAAAATGTCAATGAACTTCCGAAAATTAAAAACAGAATGAGCTTTACTCTGACTATATTGAAAAACATATTATCGTTTGTTGAGTTTATCGTGTAAAAATGAATTCATCATCTTAATCAATTTCCGCCAGCTTCGCGCCATTCCTCTCGGTTCATACATCAAAAATAGAACGACCAGCAAACCAAATATTCCAAGGCGAACTGGTGCCATCACCGTGATATCATCAAATAT
>SLKH01000259.1 GCA_007134665.1 Balneolaceae bacterium | reverse complement strand
TTGGATTATATCGTCCGATATAACCGGCGCTGAAATCAGCATACCAGACATTTCCATCCGAAGTGACATCCAGCCGGCGTACCCGGGTCTCTTCACGGGGTAGTTCAATCTCTTCAAATTCCATGGTTTCCGGATTGACGGTAGCTAATCCGTTCGTGCCTACCAGTGCAATCCATGGCCGGTGATCGTCCCGATCCATCTTTATGCCATAAGGTCGAGAGTTCGGCATGATTGCAGGAATGACTACAGTCTCACCCGTTGTTGTATTAAAATGCCCGACTCCATTGCCGCCCTGCGCAGTGAACCAGATATTCCCGTCTTTATCAAAATCAAATGTGTGCGGGTCTCTTGCATAATCACTATCCATCTCGTATCGGGTGATTTCCCCGGTATCGGGATCCATTTTACCTATGTGCCGGTCACGGTTGCCGGCATACCAGAGAGTTCCGTCATCTGCAACAACTACGGTATGCGGCCCGGCGCCTTCATCGAGATCAAAATAACCAAATTCACCGGTATCGGGGTCAAAATGCCCGATGTAATCGGCACGCTGGCCGGCAAAATAAACCTTGCCATTAACGGGTGAGACATAAGGGTCACGTGAGCGGGTTTCGTCAAACGGCACATCCCACTCTTCAACCGATACGATAATCGATTCGCCGGAAGGTGACTGTGCCATAATCGCAGGGGAAAAGGCAAGAATTGATAAACCTGAAACAACGGCAAGTATAGGTATCAGTGTTTTCATGGCAGAAGAATATTAATTTAAGATTATATACCAGTAAATCAGTGCTTTATCAGATGTTCAGAATTAATAAAAAATCAGATGATCTCAAACCTTGATGATTAGAATAGACCTGTAAATAATGCAATTCACAGCAAATTTAACGATGTTTTACATACAAACAGCAGGGTATTCTGAAAAGTTTAATCAGATTGGGCCCATGATTCAGATTATGATCGAAAGGGATCGTATCTTCAGGGAAAACTAACATACTCACAGAGTCATGCCATCATTTGATATTGTAAACGAAGTAAATGCCCAGGAAGTGGATAATGCAGTAAATAATACCTTGAAAGAAGTATCAACCCGGTATGATTTCAGGGGCCTGCACACGGAAATAAATTTTGATCGAAAAACCAATCGCATCGACTTGCTGGCGGCTGAGAGTATGAAGATGCGGGCTGTCCGGGAAATGTTGGTCAAGCATTTTGTGAAGCGGGGGCTCTCATCGAAAATTCTGGAATTCGGAAATGAAGAAGGAACCAGCCAGGGGGCTGTGAAAGTGAGTGTTGATTTAAAAGAAGGGATCAGCCGTGAAACGGCAAAAAAGATTGTCAAAGAGATCAAGTCAACAAAACTCAAAGTTCAGCCGGCGATACAGGATGACCAGGTTCGCGTGACAGCAAAAAAAATTGATGATCTCCAGGAAATCATCCGCCATCTGAAAAGCAAGGATTTTGGTATACCGCTGCAGTTTGTAAATATGAAGTGAATAGTTTTGGATCCGTTACCGCATCCTTCATCTAATTTTATTTGCAAAACTCTCGCAGATGATCATAGAACGAAATAAACCCAAAATTGTCATTGGGCCAATGATCCCGACGTGATCGTCGGGACCCGAAGGGCCGCGATCAATCCATTGGGATGAAATCAATCAAAGTACTGATCTGTCAGGTTTGACATTTTTACAGATAATGTTTGTCAAAATGAAATACAGGGATTTAAAATTGTCATAATTCATCTTTTCAAACCTGTTGGCATGCATTTTGTATTAGTATTAAGTAGCTGAAGACGTTTCATAAAACGTTTCGGTAAAAGTTAACAAACCTTTAAATCCTAAATTAAATTTGAAGGAGGATTAGCTATGCTGATGCGTAGAAATGAATTCCCGACCCTTTTGAGAAGAACAAACAGAACAAACCCGGTTAGCCTTACAAACTGGCTTGATGAAGTGTTTGAAGATGCATTTAACTGGACAGAGGGTACATTTGTACCAGAATTAAATGTATATGAAACCGATAAAATGTTTGAAATTACCGTTGAATTACCCGGTATGAATAAAGAAGATATGGACATCAGTGTCGATGACAATGTTCTGACCATTAGTGGCGAACGCAAAGCTCATCATCGGGATGAGAACAATGGACGCCGTTATCACAGAATCGAAAGCAGATTCGGCACATTTACACGATCACTGCCGCTGCCTAATGTCATCGATGCGGATAAGATAAATGCGACATATGAAAATGGTGTTCTGGCAATTTCAATTCCAAAACTGAAAGAGAAAGCAGGAAGAAAAGTAAAGATCTCATAACCCATCATCATATCATTAAATCTTATCTAATATGGAAAGCCACGTCGGAAGATGTGGCTTTTTCATTTAACTATTTGTGGGTTTTCACGGCCTGATCTCTGCTGAAATTGTTATCTCACCACTGTTTGAAAATACCAGGGTCAGTTCAAGTGCTTTACCTGCAACCAATGGCTCAGTTAACTGGATAAACATGATGTGCAGACCGCCGGGCTCAAAATTAACGGTTGAATGCGCCGGGATGATTAACTCAGAAACTTCGCGCATTCCCATCATTCCACCCTCAAGTTCATAAGATTCGTGTATTTCAGTCAATTGTGCTACATCAGATGATACCCCGGTTAAAGTATCCGATTCATTTTCATAATTGATGATGGTAAAATAGCCGGCACTCATTCGCCCCTCGCTACCCGGGCGCGCCCATGCATCTTCAATTGTTATTCCTTCTCCGGTCACCAGCTCACTGTCACCGGTGGCTTCATCATCACTTTGACATCCTGTTGTTACCAATGGGAAAGTCAATGATAAGATTGTTAATAGAGTTAATATCGATCTCATAATTTTTGTAAATCTTCTGTGATGATATGGGTAGGGGTCATGCTGCCGCCGTAATCCATAATGAGCCTGGAATTTTGATCGATCAACAGGATTTTATCTGTGTGACTTAAAAAATAGAGATCGTCTCCATTTTCGATTTCACGGGTATAAGAAACCTGGCTTCTGACACCTGTTCTCTGCATGAAAGCCTCGATCTCATCCTCCGGCCCCGTCAGGAACCTGAATGGCGGCCGATCCATATTGAAAGCCTCAGCATAATTTTTCAATACTTCCGGAGTATCCCTCTCAGGGTCGAACGTAGCTATAACGAAATGAATATCATCAGGCTCTTCCAGTTCAACCCATGTTTTATATAGGTTTGCAGTAATGAATGAGCATATATCGGGGCAGTTGGTGTAAACAAATCCTAAAACCAGTGGCTGACCCTTAAAATCATCCGGAAAGGTCACATCTTGCCCGTTTTGATCGACCAGGTTAAAAGATACATCGTTGTAATCATCCAGGGCACTGCTTCCACATCCGGATAATGCAGCTAATGAAAATATCAGTATGATAAGAGATAATTTAAATCGATTCATATAAATTCAGTATGTATATGGGCCTGATTTGCCGGTTTTAATCTCAGTCAACAATGAAATAATTATAACGTACAGGTTCATCGTTTTTACCACTGATGAACCGGGCTTCACCCCGAAATTCCACAACTTCACCCCGAAGATAACTTCTTGCCAGGCGACGTGCCAATCTTCCCAGTTCCTGCAGCATTTCAAATCTTTCACGATCACGAATCCTTTCAACTGTTCTGTTAGTACCGTCATCGAATTCGATCCGAATATTTTTTGGCAATGAGTGCCCGAATACTCTCTCCGATTCAGATCTGATTAATCTTACGGGTTTCTTCAGAGTTACTTCACCATTGTTTTTTGAAAGAGCATAACCGATTACGTTATGTTCATCTCTTTTGTCACTTCCCAGGAAATGGCCTGCCTCCCATTCATCCTGGTTTGAATGATGCACAAACCTGAATCCGTCACTGAAAAGTCGTGTGGTAATTTTGTCCTGAAATACATGATCCATGTATGCAGACCCTCTTACCGTTTGTTCACGGTTGTTAATCCGTACTGTTCCGTGAGCCCTTGCATAGGGAATATGAGTAACAATTCCCACACGGCTGCCATCAATTGAGAAAATTCCGTCCCCCCATTTATAGCCCTGCTGAATATTTGTCAACTCAAGTTTGATATCGTAATCTACTCCGTCTTTCGAAGTTACAAAGCTTATTTTGTGATTACCGGGGAGTTCACCTTCGAACCAGATCTTGCGATCAGGCCGCATTTGAATCCTGTAATTGTTCTCATCCTGAACCAGCCTGTCGATTGGGAATTCGCGTAAAACCTGGTAGTCTCTGTCATCAAACCCAAGGATTGATGCCCGTGCACCACTGACAGGAGATTTTAACGATCCGAAATTTGCAAGAGAAAAAACGATAGTGATTTCCAGGTCATTATCAAGATAAAAGTGATAAGTCCAAAATTCATTGAATGTACTCCCTGTCATTATTTGGGGCCAGATATCACCAGGAGACGTCAATTCAAGATTTCCTTTCGGTTTTATGATATTGTTTTGGGCTGTAACAGGTTCAATATTACCGGTAAGGCAAAATAAAATGATCAGAGCGAGAAAACTGTTTACTTCGATTTTTGAAATAGTATTCATCGGATGAATGGGTAAATACTGCGCATTATCGGTGGGTGCTGTATGTAGATGTATATTGAGTTAGAATCTGCCCCGAAAATAATGTCTGCGTTTGATGTAAGAGTTAATTAGTTGAAACGGTATTCGTTCCGGCATAAAGATAGCTGCTTTGATAGATATCGATCATTTTTTTCATAAACAGTTCTGCTGATTTTATTGCGAGTTCGTTCATTAGCTCCCTGTCAATTTCATCGTGCACTTCAAATGTAACTGCATCAGCGCCGAAAGTGTTAAAAATCCAATTCTTTGCAATAGGTGAACTGGTATCATAGGGTAATACCCGTAAATTCAAATCCGGTAATTCTTTGATCAGTGCATCTGCCCAATCGTATGTAAAATAACGTGGAAATGTGTGATAATTGCGCTCAATAGGATAAAAAATGTTTGATGAAGTTGAATGAAAATCAATTCCGTAGAAAACCTTCCTGTTTTTACGTTCCTTCAGTGTTAACAGAGCATCACGAACAGCTCTTGTTTCAGGTTGATTAAATGCGTGCCAGTCACGGTTCAGGTCTATCCCGCCTGCATTATGCCGCCAGTGCCCTTCATCAGCGCCATCGGGGTTCATCATTGGAAAAGCCCAGATATCAAAATAACTTCGGAAGTGTTTTGCGAGTTCACTATCCGATGCAAGTGTTTCCATAAAGATAAGATTGACCATGAATCCGGGAACTTCAGGCGGGTGTTGCCTCCCAAACAGAACGATAATCCCTTTTTGAACCTGCAGAGAGGATTGAGCCATTTTAACCAGTTTTACCGGCCGCCCATGGTGAGAATAACCAATAGTCTGTGAGGTTATAAATGGCCTGCTTCTCATTTCACTCAGCCAGTTTTGGAATACTGATGTAGTTTGAATTTCCTGTGCTGCAATCCAGAGTGTATCATTTTGCAGTTCAAGGTTCAGAATTCCGATCCCATCGGAAGCATTATTTGAATATCCGGTTGGATCGAAAGGCCTCCAATTAATTTTATCTTTGCTGATTTTCGGATAATAACGCTGATGGCTCTCCGGATACTCGAGCTCAATAGTTATGTCGGCTGTTGAATCAGACCAGACTTTAAAACCAAACCATGGGCTGTTATTAATAGGTGCATTTTCGGGATCGATGACCACTCTGAAGTGATTTTTATCAATTCTGTATACATCATTCATTCTTGACCCATTAAATTCATTGCTGAACCAGACTCCATCTCCGCTGAATCCAATCGTTCTGTAATACTGAGGAAATGTTTCACGATCCGTGGTATCTTCAACCCCTTCCGGGTCGTAGGAAAATCCTGTGAAGCCCGGGCCGGCACAGGAAAATAGAAAAAGTGCTGAAAAAAGAGTTAAAAGGGGTAATTTTTGTAACATTTGAAACTTTATGTCGTTTTAATTCCTTTTACTTAAAGGGTGTATAGGGTAATGATGATTTAAACCTAAAATAGTCAATTAGTCAGTGAAAATTCAGATAGAAGGATTAATTGATCTGATATGCGCTAATGGTATATTTGGTAATTGCAGGCATGAAATCATATATAATAATTTTGTTATAACCATATTCATTGATCATTAATTCTCATCTATACCGGCTACCTGGAAGTACTCTGATAATCCTTGCTTTTCTTACAGTGAATTTTGTGTGCAGTAGTTTGATTTTTGCTCAAACGAATGCAGAGGAACGTGAAGAAGTTGTATGGAAAGTTGAATTTGAAGGAAATGAGACCTATTCCGGAATGGTATTGCGGGAAATTATAGCTACAGACCGCCCATCCATTTTCAATAAAATCCTGGGAAGAACATCTGATTATGTTCTTCGTGAAAATGAAATCCGAAGAGATGTCATTCGCATAAGCCGATATTATGAGAGAAGAGGTTTTGATCAGGTTAATGTGAACTATCGGATCGAAGAGAGGCGGAAGGAATGGAGAAAAGAAGTGGTGTTTGAAATTGAAGAGGGAGAACCGCTCCGGATACGTGATGTCAATATTACTTTTGATGCATCTGATGAAAGTGAAGAAATCATCAGGTCGAGCCGTGATTTCCAGAGAGCACTTAACAGGCATGATTTTCAACCTGGTTCCCGCTATCAGACAATCCGCTCATCAGATGTGGAAGGGTTGTTCATCAGGGCTATGGAAGAATCCGGTTATGCTTATGCTGAGGTAGATATAACAGCAGATGTCGACTCATTGACTCGATCGGCATCCGTAGAAATACTGAATATTGCAGGGCCGCGCAAAACGTTTACTTCATTTGATATTGAGGGTGACTTAAGTGTTGATGAACGTATTGTAGAGCGTGAAACGGGAATCAGGACAGGAGAGATTTTTAGCAGAAGCAGAATGCAGAGTGCCCAAAGGGAACTGTTTAATCATCATTTGTTCAGGTTTGCCACAATCGGAATTCCGGATGAACCTGCCGACAGTACTCTTGAAGTATCAATACGGATCAGGGAGTATCCACAACGTTCGATACAAACCACGATAGGTTTTGGAAGAGAAGAATTATTACGGGGGCAGGTGTCCTGGCAGCACCGAAATGTAAATCAGTGGGCACACCGGTTTAGTACAACCGGAAGAGCATCTTTTCTTGAACAACGGATAGGTGTTGATTACCTGATTCCCTATGTATTTAATACCCATAGCAGCTTTGTATCATCACCGTATGTCCAGCGGCGGGATGAGCAGGCGTTCAGCCTGTTTCGGGTAGGTTTTTCAAATAGTTTGATTTACCAGTACAGCCCGAATATGACCGGGTCGATATCTTATGAACTGACATTTACCGAGGAACAGTCTGGTGTGGCAGAATCGGCATTGCCGGATACGATTTTGAATTATAATACTGGTTCATTCGTGATCAGCGGTTATTACGGTACCGGACTTTCCAGAAATGAAGAAGGATGGGTAGTTCAGCCGTCAGTGGAATTTTCAAGCGTTTTCAGCGAAGGAACCTACACATATCAGAAAGCAACGCTTGACATTCGCCGGTATACAGAAATCAGTAGTACACTGATGCTTGCAAAACGGGTTCAGGGTGGTGCGATTTTCACAACTGAAGATGCCGGACTGCCTTCTAATATCCGGTTTTTTAGTGGTGGAACCAACAGCATCAGGGGGTGGAGCAGGCAAACACTCGGGCCAAAAGTTGCTTTAATTGAAGATGGAGAATTCAAGGGGTATGTACCCATTGGCGGAAGAAAACATCTGAATTTTAATATCGAACTCAGACAAAGCCTGCATAGCCTGATACGGGGTTTTGGAATTGCCGCATTTCTTGATGGCGGACAAGTATGGCGGTCACTTGAAGATATTGAAGACCGGCCGGTACAATTCGGGGTCGGAGGTGGAGTTCGTTATGATTCTCCAATTGGCCCCGTTCGTGTTGATGTTGGTTATAAAGTTAATCCTATGGATGAAGACCTGAATCGATTTAATGGCGTTGATTATGGAGGTTCCATGAATAGAATTGGAATTCATTTTAGCATAGGCCAGGCATTCTGATGGAGAAAGAAAAAACTATAAAAAACAAGAGTACGTTAGGTGCCTGGAAATGGATTCTGATCCCGTTTTTAGCTTTGGTGATATTGCTGGGCGGGCTTCGATGGCTGGTTCAAAGTGATTTTCTGATGGGATATCTTAAGAATTATGCCGAGCGTGAAGTGAGTAAACAGTTTCACGGGAATCTCGAAATAGGAGGGTTAGCCGGCGACCTGCTTAGCGGTATTTTTATTACCGATGTTCATATAACCGATGAGCTGGGAGAATCCGTACTTTCTGCCGATTCAATCCGGGTGGGTTATTCTGTACTGAGCCTGATCAGACAGCCGCATGAGATTAATCATTTAGAAATTGATGGATTATATGTAAATGGAGAGCAGAATGATGAGGGTATCTGGAATTTTGAAAGATTATTGCCGGCAACTGAGGAAATAGCTGTTGAGGAGAAATCGGACATGCCACATTGGTCAATCAGAAATTTGCGGATCGGGGATACTTCAATTGCTATCCGGTCGCCTGAATTGCCGGATGAAAGTGTATTGATCCGGGATCTAATTCTGGAAGCAAATGTGGGTTATGGAAGCCTGGGCTGGGAAGCAAATGTTCATGATTTCCGGTTTCTGATTGATGAGACACGATTTATGCAGCCGGCTGAATTTGGAGTTACTGCTCAGGTTCAGGGTGAGACTATTACTATTGAGAACTTTATGTTTAATACAGGGCGTACATTCCTTGAGAGTCATGCCGGGATCGATTCAGATGAACAGGTAACCGGCAGGCTCGACTTTTCCCCGGTTTCCTGGCTGGATATAAACAGTTATGCCGACATACCCTTGCAGCAGGATATCCGCGGCAGTTTCGGCTTTGAAGGTTCACTGGACAACTTGTTATTACGGCTGAACCTGGAAGCCGATGGCCTGGAATCTTTTTACCTGGAGAGCAGGGTTCACCTGGATAATCAACTTACCATTAGTGAACTCAGGGCTGAAATACGGAATCTTGATGGTTATGTAATGACTGGCGATTCTCTTGCACCGGAATTACGCTCAGTTGATCTGACCGGTGATGGAGAGATATACATCGACCGTATATCAGACAGCCGGTTCAGTGGTTCACTTTCTGTCTCCGGTATAGAAGTCGATACACTTGGTGTCGAGCATATAATACTTGATTATAACTGGATTGAAAATGATATCACCGCAGAATTGTCGGTTCAGAACAGGGATCAAAGTGTGATGTCAAATATTGAAATTTCCCGGGTTTTTGACGAGCTGCCGGAATGGAAATCAGACATTCGAAGTGATAACCTGAACCTGGCCTATTTTTTTAAAGATCCGGATCTTGAAAGTTTACTGAATATCAGGGCTTCGGTTGAAGGCCGTGGTTTTGTATTGTCGGAGGAACTGTTTTCTGTAGATGTTTCAGTAATTGATGGGAGATGGGGTGATCAGTCATTTCGAGCACTCGGTTTGACCGGAGAACTTTCAGCAACAAAGATTATCGGATTACTCAATCTTGAAATTGGAGAGAGCCGGTTCAGGACTGAATTTGACACTGATAACTGGCAATCAGAACCAGTGTATTCATTCAATGCTCAATTGCGTGAATTTAATCTTAATGAGTTAGCGGGCATAGATGATTTTCCAAGCAGCCTGAATGCAAATATTAATGGAGATGGTGCATGGTTTGATCTTGAAAACCTGGAATTAACAACAAGAATTCAATTTGACTCAAGTTATGTGAATTTTGAACCGATAGAGAATATCCATGCTTTGATTGAAGTCCGGGATCAAACGGCTTATTTAGCTGATGGTGAAATAATGAGTCCGATTGCTGATGTTCAATTTTCATTGCAGCAGCACCTGCTTGATCTCAGGCACCCGGATAATACCTTTGATATCGTGGCAGAAATTAAGGATCTGCAGGCACTCTCACCGTTAGCTGGAGTGGACACACTGAAGGCAACCGGAACAATAAGAAGTCAGCTATACAGGATCGATAGCGGTGATCTCCAGATTACAAGTGAAATGATGCTTGAGGAAATTGTTTATGATACTCTGTTTTCAATTGAGTCCCTTGAAGGGAGCATTGAGGTTCTGTTGGTTGAAGATCCGGAATTAACGTTTGCGATGGATATACAGACTCCATCAGTAAATGGATTTGCATTGCAGTCGGTTTCTGCAGGTTTCAATGCGTTTATTCGTGAGGAAATAACAGAAGGTGAGCTTGATCTCAACTTTGTTCAGGATGATTCAAATGCTGTACATCACGGTGGTCAATTCGAGTTCAGGCCTCAGGATCTGCTTTTCCGGACAACAAATCTTGTTTTTCAAACACCAGACAGAACATTATCGCTTCAGCAGCCATTTGATTTTACATGGCGGGAAGGGGTAATCAGGATGGATACTCTTCATATTCAGTCGCCAAACGGAACCGCGTACTTAAAACTAACGATGCCTCACCTGGATGAATATAGACAAGAGCTTTCAATGGATGCCACCCTGCTTGACCTCGGGACTCTTCAGCGTTCGTTACTCGATGAATATTATGCAGAAGCTTTATTCAGTGGAAGTTTGGAATTTGTCAGGGAAAATGAGGATATCTACACTGATGCAAAACTGTTATTCAGTGAAATCAGGTATAATAACGGAGTGATTGACTCACTCAGGATTGATGCCAATATCAGCGAAGGAAGGCTTATAACATCTGCAGGTGCCTGGCAGTCCGAAAATGAACTCCTTATTGTAAGGGGAGATATCCCATTTGAACCGGGTGATCCGCTCGATTTTGACGATAGCTTTTTCGATCAGCATGTAGAGGGTGAAGTCCGTATACCTGCCAATTCAATTGCATTCTGGAAACAATTTATGGATGACGGAGATGTACTTGAGGCTGATGGTTTGCTATCGTTTCATTCTGAAATTTCGGGTACAGCCGGACACCCGGTATTTGATGGGCGGTTGGAATTAAAAGAAGGGGTTTTTTCCGGCGTGGTAATTGATTCAATACTCGTAGACATCGGGTATGTTCATGAAGAGTCGGAAATCCGGTTTAATGGAAATATCAGTTCTTTAGGCGCACAAATTGCAGATATGGAGGCAGTACTGCCGCTTTATGCAGACTTAAGAGCATTCTCAATCGCCATGCCTGAAGATACTGATGAAGTTTTTGTCCGTTTTAATACCGATGAATTTGATCTCGCAATTCTGAGTGACTTCCTTGACAGGGATTTGATGAGGGATCTGCGTGGAAGATTATCCGGTAATGTGGAATTGACCGGCCCGATTGCTGCTTTGGAACCGCGGGGGAATCTTCAGTTACGAAGAGGCAGCGTGAGAGTCATACCTGTCGGGATTAATCTTGGTGAAATGCAATCTGACCTGAATATTAATCCCGACAGAATAGAACTTCAGTCATTTTCAATGACAAGTGGCCCCGGCCGGCTTTCAGCCAATGGATTTATTGAATTAACCGATTTTGAACCCGGTAATATCGATTTCTCTGTGAATGCAACTCAGTTCAGGGCTGCAAATACTTCTGAGATGAATGCAGTTTTGGATCTAAACAGCCAGCTTCGGGGAACCTTTACAAACCCTGAATTGACCGGCACCCTGCGATTTAGGAGCGGTTTTGTCAATCTTCAGAACTTTGGGGAACAAGCTGTTGAAGATGTTCAGCTCGAAGATGACCCTGACCCGGTTGAATTTGATTTTTATAACTCTATGTCGATTGAGAAGACTGTGGTATTTGACCGGCAGTTTTTTATTCGAAACCGGCAATACCTGGATATGGAAATTGAATTGGCCGGTGAGATTGATCTTGTGAAAAGTTCCGGATCCGATCTTGAGATGTTTGGATCGATGGAAGGGGTACGAGGGTATGCACGGCCTATGGGTCGAAATTTTGAACTTGAAGATGCGATTGTATCCTTCTTTGGGCCGGTCGGAAATCCTGAATTAAATATCCGTACGAGATACAGGCCACCTCAATCCGATGAAGAAATTACGATTTGGTATATCATTGAAGGAACTGTTGAAGATCCGGAGTTCCGGTTTGAAAGCGAACCGTTCCTCGAACTGCAGGATATCATCAGTTATACCCTTTTCGGCAGGCCATTTTATGCCCTTGAATCGTGGCAGCAAGCTGTTTCAGGTGGTGGCAGAGGAGCCTCTGCAGCTGATGTTGCACTTGATTTACTGCTCGACAGGTTTGAAACAATCGCGGCACAGCAACTCGGAATTGATGTTGTTCAGATTGATACGGATCGGACGGGTTCTACCAATTCTACGACAATAAAAACAGGCTGGTATTTAAGTGACAGAACCTTTTTTGCGGTGTTGAATGAAATAAGTGGTACGTCTCCAAAAACACTATTTATGCTTGAATATCTTATCCGTCGTAATCTTGAGTTGATTGTAACACAGGGTGATGACAGCAGGGAAGGGATTGACCTCCGCTGGCGGTACGATTATTAAGACTTTGATATCGAGTTGATTGAAGAATTATGAATCAGGGTTTTTCACTGGTTCACATTGTTCAC
>SLKH01000270.1 GCA_007134665.1 Balneolaceae bacterium | reverse complement strand
TGGCTTCCATTGGCATCAAAAATAGATCCTCTTTGGGCAGGTATATTGATGTAATGGATTGTTTGGTTATTCCATAACTCACGCAGGTTTTCGCCTTCTATGACGTTGATGCGGATAAGTTGAATGATAATAGCAGTTGGGAGCAGCAGGATCAGTCCGAGGACAACGAACAGTCTGCTCAATATGGCTGTACGTTCGTTCACTTGGCTGACTCACTTTTTCAGTATGATTATTTGATCCGCAGGGCCGGCATTAATAAATCCCTGTTCACGAGCGCGCTGGTAGATCTCTTTCGGACCTACCATGCGATCGTATGCGAGGCGCCTTTCGGCGTGTACGCGGTTTACCTGATTATACTCGTTTTCAAGTTGCTGCACTTCCTGTAGAAGTTGCTGGGTATTGAAAACGTGTGTGATATAGAGAATCCCACAAATCCCGATCAAGGAACTTGTGAGAATAACCTTCCACGGGGTAATAGACGGAAGATTAATGTTGCCTTTAGCCTCTGTCTTTCGTTTGCCATGGGGTAGATGGCCGTCTGTAATAGAACCTTTAAAACCGTTTTTTCCGGACGGTTTATAATCTCTGAATAATTTCTTTTTACCGACAGATTTTCGCTTGTTCGGTTTGGTTTTTGATCCGGTGAGTGTTGATTGCATAAACATCATCAAACCTCCTGCTTAATTTTTTGGGCGACACGCAGTTTCGCACTTCGGGCAGCAGGGTTACTTTTAATTTCTTCATCAGTAGGTACAATCACTTTTTTAATAACCGGTTCAATCGGTTTGATTTCATTGCCATAGAAATCTTTCTCAATGTAGCCGTCATGATTACCACTTCTGAAAAAAGTCTTTACAATTCGATCTTCAAGGGAGTGATAAGAGATAACCACAATTCTGCCACCGGGTTTTAATATCTCCAGGCTTTCCTGAAGTGCCAATTTCAACATATCAAGTTCCCGGTTAACTTCGATCCGTATGGCCTGGAAGACCCTGGCAAGTGTTTTTATTGCCTGGGGCGGATAGGCAACTTCTTTGATAATATCTCGAAGTTCACCGGTCGTTTCGACCGGACGATTCTGAATGATTCTGCTGGCTATTTGCCGGCTCATTCGTTCCTCACCATAATGGAAAATGATATCTCTCAGTTTTTCATAGGGATAATCGTTGACGACCTGCCATGCAGAAACACCGCTCAAACTGCTCATTCGCATATCCAGAGGGCCGTCGTGCTGAAAACTGAACCCTCTGCCGGGATCAGAAATCTGGTGAGTTGAAACACCCAGGTCAAATAAAATTCCATTGACATTACCGTGAACCTTCGGAGGAAGCAGGGTCATTATATAGCCAAAGTTGCCATGAATGGCATGAAAACGCGGGTCATTATCAATCTTGACTTTGGCTGCTTCGAGTGCTTCGGTGTCCTGGTCGATACCATAAAGGCTGCCGTTTGCATCAAGCCTGTCAAGTATTTCAAGGGAATGCCCGCCGCCACCGAGTGTTGCATCCACGTAAATTCCATCGGTATCTGTAATCAGAAGATTAACTGAACGCCTGAGTAATACCGGGATATGAGTATGGTATTTAGTCATTTCAGTAATCATTCGCCTCCTCCTGGTTTTGATCACCCATCACCTGTTCAAACAGATCCTGATAAGATTCAAAACTGAGATTTGAATCGACTTCTTCAAGTTTCTCAGGCGACCAGATTTCAATTCGTTCACCACTTCCAATAAATATAGCGGTGCCATTGATTCCGGCCCATTCCATCAGGTGAGAGGGCAGGGGGATGCGATTCTGTTTATCGAGGGCAAGATCTTCCGCAAAACGGAGGAAATTCCGTTTGACTGTCCGTCCTTCCTTTGTAAAACTGTTGATTCCCGAGAGCTTCTTCTCAACCATTTCCCACTCATCCCTGGGGTAAAGATAAAGGCAGGGTTCCAGGCCCCTGAGTAATGTGAAATTTTCCTGTGCGTCAGGGCTCAATGCTTTACGCAACTTGGCCGGAAAAGAGACTCGGCCTTTTGCATCAACACTGTGTTCATATTCCCCTTTGAAGCTTGGCACAGGTGGTTCAGGTTATGTTAACGTTTTTTGATTGCTATTGCTCTCGGATTGCTGAAGCAGGCAAGTGAAAAATGACCCACTTTCTCCCACTTCACTCCACAATGTACCCCAAACCTGTATATTATGTCAAGAAAAAACGTAACCGGAAGTCAAATTTTATTCTGCACATAAATGATTATTGTTATGAAAATGCATTTCAGTTTAAAAATAGAGCTTTTTTAAAAATCAGAATACAAATTACACATATTTTATATATGTGAAATGTGGAAAAGTTTTTGGTGTAATACAGCTTATTTAGCAAAAAGAAGACAAAATTACAGTCAGAAAGCCTGTCTGGATACTTTTCGTTGTGCGCGGTTTCATCACTTCAGATGTGGGGCAAAGTGGGAGAAGTATGGAGGCGTTAATAGATAATGGTTTATCTTTCCCGGGATTGGCATGATAATTTAAGGACAGTGTGGAGATAAGATCCATCATATACCCGGTATGATGTTCATAGTTCAAAAATATATTCACCTGCTTCAATAGCAATAGGAAGTCTGTTTTCAGGCGGGGGAAGAGGACATGTAGCAAATTCAGAAAACACACAGGGCGGATTGTACGATTTGTTGAAATCGATATATACGATGTTGTGTTCATTTGGCGGATCGGTGTACACAAACCTGCCTGCACTGTAAGTTTCATTTCCGTTCGTCTGATCGGCAAATATGATAAAGAATCGTTCATCCAGGCTATCTGCCAGGGGGTGCAATTGATACGTTGTATTACCAACGTTAAATTCAAGTATGCCCAATACAGTTTCCTGTGTAGGATCTCCAATGTAATTGGGGACAGTAATTCGGCGGGGAGTATCGAAGGGTTTGAATTCGGCTTTAACTCTGAAATCGGGATTTACCGGGAATCGGTCGATTCCTGAAAATCCAGAAAGGAGGGGGTGCTCCCGGTCTCTTAACCTTATCGCATAACCATCACTTCGTTTAATAACATACCAGTTAAGGGAACTCCACTCCATGACAGATGAATCTTCCGTTAATTCACTGTAGATCAGTGCTTCGTAACGAACTTCACCATCGATCGGGATTTCCAATCCGGGTTCAATGGTCACATGTATTTCCCTGCTGTCAACATGAAACGTGCCAATCCGGCCCGGAGCTTCCGGGTATTGAAAGACAAGGTCGTTTTCAGAAGCTGAACCAAAAGTGTTATCACCTTCATCAAGCCAGAAAAAACCTGCAAGTGTCAGCCAACTGTCATTTTCCTTTAGCCGGTC
>SLKH01000202.1 GCA_007134665.1 Balneolaceae bacterium | reverse complement strand
CTGGCACCCCTTCGGCACCGATTGTAGTCGTTTCATCCAATATAGCCTCGGGGTGTGTTTCGGCCGTCGCTGTCAACCACAAGCCACAGGTCTACAATCTGTCATCCCTTTCGTGAATTAATTAGAGCTTCGAACAAAATATGCATCATTTCTATCATTCACCTCTTCACCACCTCTCTGCGAACCCGGTAAGTTGAGAGGAGGACAGGGGGTGAGTCCGTTACTAATAGACCTTCAAATCCTGAGTTTGATAGTTACTTCTTACCCTGAATCCTTCAGTCAATCCGGTTTTGGATAAAGCAATCTGCCAGACCTGGTTCGTTCTTGACCGAAAACTGCCGGCACTCATTAACAGAAAATATTTCCACATTCTGTAGAATCGTTCCGAGTAATTATCTTTCAAATGGTGCCAATCCCGATTAAAATTCTGGAACCAGGCCATCAGGGTTTTATCATAGTCGGGCCCAAAATTGTGCCAGTCTTCCATCACCATTAATCCTTCAAAAGCTGAACCAAGCTGAGTGATTGATGGAAGCATGGAATTCGGAAAGATATATTTATTAATCCACGGATCGGTTTTCCGAACGGATATTGAACTGCCGATTGTATGTAACAGAAACAGTCCGTCATCCGACAGACAGTCATGTACTTTCTGCAAGTACTGTCTGTAATTTTTGCTGCCTACATGTTCCAGCATACCAAGTGATACAATATGGTCATAATTTTCAGATACTTCTCTGTAATCCTGAAAGCGTATTTCAACCGGCAAACCTCTGCAGTATTCATTTGCGAGTTCTGCCTGTTTTTGTGAAACTGTTATTCCCGTTACTTTAGCCCCATACATTTCAGCAGCATACCTTGCAAACCCACCCCAGCCACACCCAATATCAAGCACCTTCTGGCCTGTTTTTAATCCGATTTTCCTGCAAACAAGATCCATTTTTGCTATTTGTGCCTGGCTGAGATCTTCAGACTCCTGCCAGTATCCGCATGTATAAACCATCCGTTCATCAAGCATCGCCTGATAAAGGTCATTTCCGATATCATAATGTTGTTCACCGATTTGAAATGCTTTACTTCTGCTTTGCATGTTCGTGAATAGTGTTCGCAGATAGAGCAGAATATTTGCAGGAGTGTATGAAAATACATTGTACAGATCGGCTTTCAATATTCTGGTAAAAAAACTGTCAAGTTCATCGGCGTCCCACCAACCATCCATGTAGGCCTCTCCCAACCCTACAGAACCATGGATAATGATACGGTTGTATAACTGTTCATTGTGTACCTGAATATCCCAGGGGCTGTTGCCGTTGACTTGAATACCGGCAGAGTCGAGTAATTTTATGATCTTTTTTTTTGCAGCAACCATTCCTTCTCCTTGCTTTTACCAACGGTTACAATTATAAATCTTCTCTCTTCATTCAAATATTACCAAACAACCCGCTTGAAAGCAATGATTTTAAAGAATTACAACTTTCCTATCGTTCGATATTTTAAAACCAAAAAAATATTTAGAACTTTATTGTTATAAAACCGGTGTCTGATTATCTATAAGTGATAGTGATATCACATTCACCTGCAACCCTGTTTGGTATCTGTGGCTTTTTTAACAATGAGCCAAAATTCATCTGCAGATTACAATTGAATTAGTTTATCTATATGAAGCGATTATTGATCACGCTACTGTTCTACAGTGCTGTAAATCTATATGCTCAGCAACATCCGGATCAACAGTTTATCCCCTTTTCCACGGATAGTACACATATTACTGTCTGGAATGGTGAATCCTATAATCCATTATTTATCAAAGGAATTAACCTTGGTGTAGCAGTTCCCGGTACTTTCCCCGGCCAGATGGCTGCAACTCGTGAAGATTATGCCCGATGGTTTGAATTCATCCGTGAAGCCGGGTTCAATACGATTCGCCTGTATACATTGCATTTTCCCCGGTTTTATGAAGAGTTGAGAAAGTTCAACCTGGAGAATCCAAACCACCCCTTATTGATTTTTCAGGGTGTATGGCTTGAAGAAGATATTCCCGGTTACGATGATAATTTATTTTCACTGACCGATTTTTTTGATCAGGAGATTCGACATAATATTGATGCGATCCATGGGAATGCCAATATTTCCCAAATACCGGGAAAAGCATTCGGAAATTACACTGCAGATGTATCCCAATGGAATATCGGATACATCATCGGTAGAGAAGTACACCCTCATGAAATTACTACAACAAATCAGAATCATGCAGCAATAACAGATTTTGAAGGTGAATATTTTTCTATCCATGATACACAAGCTTCTGAAGCCTGGATAGCCGAGCGATTTGATCATCTTGTATCGTATGAAATGGAGAATTACGCTACACTAAGGCCGGTCAGTTTTTCGAGCTGGCCAACTCTTGATCCCATCACACATACTCATGTAACTCATGATATTGAAGATGCTGAGTCGATTGATCTGTCGACCCTTAATACTGTACACGATCAAGCTAAATTTTTTGTCAGCTATCATGCCTATCCATACTATCCTGATTACATCAGTAATGAACCGCGATACACTATCTTTTCTGATCATCTCGGCCAAAATAGTTACCTGGGATATCTCACTTACCTGAAAGAACATTATCAGCACATACCACTAATCATTGCCGAAATCGGAGGCCCATCAAGCTGGGGATCAGCTCATTTTGCCCATAATGGCATTCATCACGGCGGTTATGATGAACGAACCCAGGGAGAGTACAACCTACGGCTTATGCGTAATATCGAAACAGCCGGGGCAGGGGGTGGTATTCAGTTTTCATGGCTTGATGAATGGTTTAAACGTACCTGGATAACAGATCCGATTGATTTTGATTCAGACAGGCGTGTTTTATGGCATAATGTTGCAGCTGCTGAGCAAAATTATGGTTTGATAGGTTTCAAAAAAGAATTTAATGAACCTCAGCACTGGGAAACCTTTTGTAATGGGTGTCCTGTGGAAAGCATTTCCGCGAGTGCTGATTTTTCTTACCTGAGGCTGACACTTAACACCGTTGAGCATCTTGCCATTGATGATACGATTTGGGTATCGCTTGATACATATGATTCAGATCTTGGTGAATCTGTACTTCCTGCTGGCCATACAGTTGAAAATCGTGCCGAATTTGCATTAATGATCACCAATAACAAAGCTGAATTGTATGTAACTCAGGCCTATGACCTCTTTGGTATCTGGCATGGCACTTCATCACCTCAACAACATTATCGGTCGACAATAACTGATGGTGCCCCATGGTACCTTGTACGCTGGAAAAATAATCATCCCGATAACGAAGTGCAGTTTATCGGCAGCCTCCGGGTGAACCG
>SLKH01000068.1 GCA_007134665.1 Balneolaceae bacterium | reverse complement strand
GGATCACTGCATATTTCGAATTCTTATGTAAACAGAGGAGCTGCAGGTATAGATGGTATACTTTCCACTGCAATGGGTATTCAGCATGTCAATCAGAAAAAAATGTTTGTTTTTATCGGAGATCTTGCTCTCTTACATGACAGTAATGCACTTCTGAATAGTAAAGAATCTAATCAACCTCTCGCTATCACAGTGTTAAATAATGGTGGTGGAAATATATTCAGGATGCTTCCGGTTTACAGTGAAAAAAAATATTTTGGAAAGTATTTTCAGACCCCTCAACATGCTGACTTTTCATCACTGGCCAGGATGCATGGTATTTCGTATCACTTCATTGATTCACTTAAAAAATTAAAAGAAACAAATCCTGATGATTTTATTTCGGACGGGCCTGTTTTAATAGAGTGTAAAACCGATCCGGATAAATCAATGAAAATGCGTAATATCCTTTGGAATCAATAACAAGGTGACCTACTGGTCAGTGCGGAGAAATTTCAATCTGACTTCTCAATAATGCAAGGAATTCATTCCTTAAAAATTCTATTTATTTCAACATCAGTTGCTCCTCTTGGTTCGGGAATTGGTGGCGGGGTTGAACTGACAATTCTTAACCTGTCGAATGAACTGAAAAAACGCGGATATCAAACCGATATCCTGGCACCGATAGGGTCTGTTCTTGAAGGTCAGAATATCATCCGGATCGAAGGTAATCTTCAACCCAAGGCGCAATACCAATCAAGAACTGATTTACCGGCTTCACCGGATAATTCGGTACTCAGTAATATGTGTAAATATGCAAATCAGAATCAATCACAATATGATCTGATTGTGAACTTTTCGTATGATTGGCTTCCCTTGTATCTGACACCATCATTCAAGACACCCCTCCTCCATTTCATCTCCATGAGCTCTCTCAATGATGCGATTGATTTTGAAATTAAACGGGTGGCCTCGAGGTTTCCGAACCGATTGTCGTGTAATACACACTCACAGGCTTCAACTTTTCCGGTACCGGAAAAATTTACGGTGCTTGGTAAGGGAATTGACCTGGCTAAATATCAATATTGCGAAAACCCTGAAGATTATTTTACCTGGGTTGGAAGGATTTCAAGAGAGAAAGGTCTTGAAGATGCTGTGGAAGCCGCGGATATGACCTCTTTAAAGTTGGTTGTATTGGGAAAAAAAGAAGACCCGGTTTACTGGAATGAAATTATGATGAAGTACCCTCATACCGATATGAATTATGCAGGTTTCCTGCAAACGGAAAAAATGCAGGGGATCCTCGGGAAGTCCAGGGCCCTGATCATGACTCCTCGCTGGATTGAAGCATTTGGAAATGTAATTATTGAGGCTCTCGCTTGTGGAGTCCCGGTAATAAGTTATCGAATCGGAGGGCCTTCAGAGATCATTGAGGATAAGGTAACCGGATTTCTTGCCAAACCAGGTAATATACCGGAGATCGCAAATTATATGAAGATGATCGATCAAATAGACAGAAATATGTGCCGGCAGACTGCCCTGAAAAATTATACACTTGAAGCCTGGTGCGACAGATTTGAGCAATGGATTTTCCGCTCCCTTGATAAAGACAGATTAACTATCCTATGAAACTGTATTCTGATGGTGTTAATTATTATTTGACTATTCATCAAAATCGAAAAGATTTACCCTACCTGATAATGTTTCACGGTTTTATGGGTTCCGGGCAATCATTTGACCCTCTCATCCAATTACTTAACCCCTTCTGTAATCCTGTAACAATTGATTTGATTGGCCACGGCAGGACTGGCGGACCGGAAAATCCTATTCGTTATTCAGTTGAAAAGCAGATTTTTGATATAAGATCAATCCTTGACCGAATTAAACTATCTCCTTTGATTATTTATGGATATAGTATGGGTGGCAGATTGGTTTTAAACCTGTTATCCGAGATATCAAACTATTTTCACGGGGTGATCCTTGAAAGCACAACGTGCGGAATCAAGAATCCTGATGAGCGCAAAAAACGAGCCGGAATTGATGAAAACAGGGTAAGAGAAATCGAAAAGAACTTTGCTGCTTTCCTCGACAAATGGATGACACTGCCACTTTTTTCAAATATTAACCGGTCATCATTTGCACTTGAAAACTATAATAAAGTGATGCGCAGCCAGAACCCGCTGCTTCTTGCCGCAAGTTTGAGAGGATTTGGAACCGGAAATATGGAATCAGTCTGTAACAGGTTATCTTCCATCGATCACCGGGTACTATTAATTGCTGGAAACAAAGATTCTAAATTTGTCCGGATTCATCGTAAAATGGATCAATTATTACCTGATTCGAACTCAATTGAAATAGATGAAGCCGGCCACAGGGTTCATCTTGATCAACCGGTAAAGTTCATCAATGCAATAAAAAAATATATAAATCAATTACAGCTATGAATTGGAATACCATAAAGAAATATGAAGATATCACTTATAAGAAAGCTGACGGCATAGCCCGTATTGCCTTTAACCGCCCGGATGTTCGAAATGCATTCAGGCCAAAAACACTGTTTGAATTACAGGAAGCACTTATTGATGCCCGTGAAGATACCCGTATCGGGGTAGTATTACTATCCGGCGAAGGACCTGCAAAAGATGGTGTCTACTCTTTTTGTTCAGGCGGTGATCAAAAAGTTCGAAAAAAAACAGGATATGAAGGAGAAGACGGTATTGCGCGTTTAAATGTTCTGGATATCCAGCGTATCATCCGGTTCATGTCGAAAGTAGTGATCTGTGTAGTACCTGGGTGGGCTGTCGGCGGCGGGCACAGTCTTCATGTGGTTTGTGATCTCACTCTTGCAAGTAAAGAACATGCCATTTTTAAGCAGACAGATGCAGATGTAGCAAGTTTTGACGGAGGGTATGGCTCTGCCTTACTTGCTCGTCAGGTTGGCCAAAAACGTGCCCGGGAGATTTTCTTCCTTGGTCGTAACTACTCTGCTCAGGAAGCATTTGAAATGGGAATGGTAAATGAAGTGGTTCCCCATGAAAAACTGGAAGAACGTGCAGTTGAATGGGGCAGAGAAATATTGGAAAAAAGTCCTACTGCAATTCGAATGATCAAATTCGCTTTCAACCTTGTGGATGATGGAATGGTTGGGCAACAGGTATTTTCCGGTGAAGCCACCAGGTTAGCATATATGACAGATGAGGCCGAAGAAGGCCGCAATGCTTTTTTGGAAAAACGAAAACCCGACTATAAACCATTTCCCTGGATTTCCCTGTAACTTTCATAAAATAAAAGCCCTGTCTAAAAGCAGGGCTTTTATCTGTTTCTGTGTTCAGGAGAAAACCTGAATTTTATCCTCCATTCTCTCCATTCTCTCCATTC
>SLKH01000102.1 GCA_007134665.1 Balneolaceae bacterium | reverse complement strand
GGAAAAGATGTTTTTCCGTTCGATAGTTGACAATTCACAGCGGGAGATGGCCCGAACACATTTGCCAACATCCGAACTTTACGCAGAGCGAAAAAAAGCAGAATTTCAAACCAGGCTTTCCACTGAATTTGCAAAAGCACGTGATACCTTATTGAAAATTACGGAGCAAAAAGAAATCCTTGACAACCGAAAAGTGATCCAGGATTCCATTCATTTCAGAAATCATTTCACCTACCCATTGAATGTTGTACAGGTTGAACTGCTGAAACGCTGGGATAATGCCAAAACTGACAAACAAAAGGAAGAGTTGAGAGATGTGCTGTTCCTGAGCATTAACAGTGTAGCTGCCGCTATGCAGAGTACAGGTTAATCACCCTATAATGTCATCGGTAGCAACTCATTTTGCCCCACCGCGGGGCAACACTATTGAAGAGGTGACGAGAATACTCTCCCATGGAGGGAATACGGCTTTAGCCGGGAGGGGTGTCCGGGGAAGGGTTGGATACTTTTCCAAATCTGTCATCGGAATTGACTGAATTCCGCGAATGCGGGATGAAGGACCCGAGGGATCCCGCTGGGATGGGAACTTTTTGTGATTGGGATTTCCTGTATAAGTGTCGGACAGGCAACTAATGACGATCAAGCCACAATTCCGCAATTCGAGCCCTTTCGATTCATCGGATGACGGGGAGTCATACGATGAAGGTCCCTCATCCGACCACTTCCCGTGATCGGATGAGTCAGGGAACGGGCAACCAAACCCGGTAAGACCCTGATCCATGACTCCGGTATTGCCGATGAGAACCCTCCACTTCGGCCCGAACCCCCGAAAATGAATACGATCCGGATGGACCAACCCTGACATTCTTGATGGATTAAAATTTTCCAAATCGAAGTGCAAAGAATGATGTTAACCCTGAAAGATCAGAATTACTGGTACCCTCAAGATTAACTCCGCTTGTGAAGCGATAGGCCAAACCGCCGCTTAAACGAAACCAGCGTGTGATGTTGAGGTTCATATTGACCCCCGGCTGCATTACAAAATAACTATCTGATCTGTTATCAAGTTCGATATCACGGCCGGAATAACGAACGGTCCCGGAACCAATCAGGGCCTGTACGCTCCAGTGATACAGACGATCAGATTGATTAACATATTCAATTTCAAATCCGCCGTAATTAGTCCGCATTTCCGGTTCATCCACTCCATCGACAGACCAGTTTACCGGTTCGAAATTGGTAGCTGTACGATATCCGGCCAGGCCAAGGTTAATCGTATGTGTATCTTCAAAATTGATTACCCATGCGCCCCTGGTTCCGCGTAAATATGCAACCTCTCCGTTAATGCTGGTGATCCCAAAAACAGGTGCACCAAAGCCTCCATGCCGCACATCACTGTCAATTAAAGTCTCTGGCTCCTGAGCAATTACAATGATTGGCAATAGAACTAAAGAAATCGTTATCAGGTAAAATCTTCTTCTCATAAAAATCTTCCAAATTTAAAAGTCAGATTACCATTTAATCCCGAAAAATCACTGTCAGTAAAACCGGCTGTCCCGATTCCGCTTGTCATTCTGTACCCCAATCCGGCGGCTACCCGAAAAAAACTGGTGATATTAATCTCCAGATTTGCTCCGGGCTCGAATACAAAATAATGATCGTAGTGGCTGTCAACATCTGAGAAATCCCTTTCCCTGATCATTAATCCACCCCCTCCGATAAGAGTTGTTACTGTAAAGTGGGCCATTCGATAAGAACGGTTTGTATATTCAATTAACATTCCGCCATACCCGGTCAGGGCATAATATTCGGTGTCTCCATCCCTGAAAGCCGGGTCGGGAACCCGGTGATCCGTTACAAGGCCATAACCTCCTCCGCCCAGCGAAAATGCATGCTCAGAGTCCAGGTTGATGATCCATCCTCCCCGGCCGCCAACCCAAACTCCAAGATCGCCACTTACATCACTGAATTTAACGACCGGCCCGCCAAACCCCCCATGGCTGACTTCACCGTTGAATAAAGTCTCCATCTGCTGCGCTTCTACAGATACCATGCCTCCCGTGATTAATAATACAATTAACACTCCGATGAATTTTACATTCATAGCTATAATCTTACTGGTTAGATTTATTTATAATGCAACTTCTGATGCTTATCCCTTAATTTTTTCAACTCACTTGCTGACACTCCGATACCAACTGTTCAAGCAAAAGCTCATTTTATATCCTGTACGTATTTTATCTCTCCCTGTTTCAGTTTAACCCAAAAAAGTCATTAGACCTTTTTTACCCTCCGGGCAAAATTGTCAATGTCCTAATGACAATTTTGGCTTTAAATCAACAGTCTTGATTATAAACTTGCGAAGCAACTATTTATGTAACATCAAAAGTTCCTGATATTATCTCTTCTGACTTGCAGAATTACCCTGGCTCGGATCACTCTCCAGGCGTTGTGGCAAAAAACCTTCCGGATAATGGGTTACATAATTATCTCCAAACAACCGGTTATGAATGATCGTATTTTGATAAATTTCATAATCGAATTTTCCAATACGCCGGTAATATAGAGTGATAAACGACGAAGTAATCACGATGAATGTGGAATAGAGAATTGCCAGCCAAAGCATCTGGCTTTGAATCGGTTCAGTGAAGCTGAGCAGGATGATTGCAAATGCGATCGGCCCATTCTGAATTCCTGTCTCGAGTGAAATTGCCCGTTGAAAAAGTGGCGGTAGGCGAAACAGCCTCGACATCCAGTATCCGAACAAAAATCCAAGTAACCCGACACAGATTGAAGCTGCATAGATTTGCCAGGGAGTGTCAAAAAATAGTCCGGAATGCCGGATAAATGCAGTTCCAATTAAATAAAGAATTACGATGATTGCCATGAATCCTGCAGTATCTTCAGCAGTTTTAGCCCAGTCTCTGGATCTGTGGCGAAGATACATCCCTCCGGCTACCGGAAGTAATACAATTAAAAGCGAGCCTATGATATTTCCGGTAGGAATCACAAAATCGGTATCCGCCCCCGCAGCTCTCATCTCTTCACTGATTTGTAATGTAAATCCGGATGCATAGATCTCCAGCAGAAAAGGCATCATCAGCAACGCCATCAGAGTTGAAGCTGTAGTCATTGCAATACTTAATGCCACCGAACCCCGCCCAAAATATGCAAACATATTGGAAGTGGTCCCTCCCGGCAGGCATCCGATCAAAATCAGAGCTATAGCAAATGCCGGAGGAAGTTCAAGGATAACAGCCAGCCCAAATGCAACAAATGGCATCAGTCCGAACTGGGATAAAAAACCGATCAATACTCCTCGAGGTTTGCGAATTACAGCCCGGAAATCATCGGTTGTCAGGCTTGC
>SLKH01000054.1 GCA_007134665.1 Balneolaceae bacterium | reverse complement strand
GAGTCCGAAGGGCTTGGAGATTATTTAAATATCAAAACCTAAATTATTTAAGCTCAATTCAGATGTTTTTGCCTTTTTAGACATCCTCCAGGAGTATCTGACGTTCTGAAAATCAGATCAGCCAATTGCCTTCCTGACTTCCGGGGCAACTTTTGTAGCGAAAAGCTCAATCGACCGAAGCAGCTTCTTATGGGGCAGAGTGCCTACACTCATTTGAATCATAAAACGGCTATGGCCAAAAATTTCATGCTGATACAGAATTTTATCGATGACCTGCTGCGGGCTTCCGGCCACATTGGCACCCTGTAGTGTGCATGAGGCTTCAAATTGTGAACGTGTCATTGGCGGCCAGCCTCTCTCTTTACCTATTTTATCCATTGTAACCTTAAATGCCGGGTAAGCAATATCGAGAGCTTCCTGAGAAGAGTCAGCGATAAATCCATGCGAATTAATGCTTAATGCAGGCGGATTTTGCCCGGAATCCAGAGCTCCCCTTTGATGGATTTCTGCAAATTGTTTGAATTGTGCAGGTTGTCCGCCGATAATGGCCAAAGCCATGGGCAAACCCAGTGCACCAGTTCGATATGCAGATTGAGGAGTTCCCCCTACAGCAATCCATACCGGCAAACGTTTCTGTTTGGGTTGAGGGTAAATACCAAGATGATCAATTGATGGGCGATATGTACCTTTCCAGGTTACTCTTTCATTTTCCCGAAGCCTGAGCAACAACTCCAGTTTCTCAGCAAATAGTTCATCATAATTGTTCAGGTCGTAACCGAACAACGGGAATGATTCGATGAAAGATCCCCTTCCAACCATAATTTCAGCCCGGCCTTCCGAGAGAAGGTCAAGAGTGGAAAATTGCTGGAATACACGTACAGGATCTTCAGATCCGAGAACGGTAACAGCACTGGATAAACGTATGTTTTTAGTCCTTGCAGCAGCAGCGGCCAAAATAACGGATGGTGTAGATGAAATATATTCCTCACGATGATGCTCTCCTATAGCAAAGATATCAAGCCCGGATTGATCGGCCAGCTCAAACTCTTCCATCAAATTTTGTAATCGCTTTGAAGCCGAAATTCTTTGGCCGGTTTCAAGATCAGCGGTGTTTTCAACAAATGAATAAATGCCGAGTTCCATCAGATGATCATTTAATGTTTAACAGTTGATAGAAAATGTAAGAAAATAATCCGGCTAATAAAGAAAGGCTGAACGGCGGAGTACTTCACTTTTGTTTCCTAAGGCAGGATGAGTTAATATCCTGATTGAGACCAATCAAAGCTATGACCTCCAAATCAATAATCAATTTTTTTTAGAAACATGTATAATAAACAAAGTGTGTTATCAATACTGGGTGTTTTGGCTGTATTTGCATTATACAGTTGCGAAGCCTCTGCAAGCGAAGTAGCTGAACAACCTGACAATAATGATGTTTACCAAAATGATGTTTACCAATCCATACATCACGACTTCGAGGTCGTTACAATTGTTGACGGATTGCATCATCCATGGGCAATTGCCTTTCTCCCAAATGGAGATAAACTTGTAACGGAGCGCGGGAGTTCGAGTTCAGACGGCCGTGCGGGGCAGTTAAGGGTTATTCGAAATGGAGAATTATTGCCGGATCCAGTTCCCGGGTTGCCTGAAATAAGGGTTGGAGGGCAAGGCGGCTTGCTTGATGTTGTTCTGCATCCGGACTTTGAAAATAACCGGTTGATTTACCTGAGTTATTCTAAACCGAATTCAGACCACTCAGAGGGTACAACTGCTGTGATCCGCGGCCTGTTTGAAAACGATGAACTTCACGATGTGGAAGAAGTCTTTGAAGCACAGGCATGGACAGCAGGCAGAGGGCATCACGGTTCACGGATCGTTTTTGATCATGATGGATATATGTTTATCACAGTTGGCGACCGGCAGGCATCACCAGGTGGTGGAACTGAGGCTCAGCGAAATCATCCGTCACAGGATTTAACAAACCATTATGGAACTACATTACGGCTTTATGATGACGGGTCAGTTCCATCAGACAATCCGTTTGTCGGGAGAGATGATGCATTGCCGGAAATCTGGAGTTACGGGCATCGAAATGCTCAGGGAATGGCTGTTCACCCGGTGACAAACGAAATCTGGCAAAATGAACACGGCCCTCAGGGCGGTGACGAACTGAATCACATACGGCCGGGTGTAAATTATGGCTGGCCGGTCATAGGATACGGAGTGAATTACGGCCCCGGTTCCCCTATACATGAAGTAGTAAGCGCGTCAGGGATGGAACAGCCAGTACTTCACTGGACACCTTCAATCGCTCCGTCAGGAATGATGATCTATAACGGCGGCCAATTCCCGGAATGGAGAGGCAGTATTTTCACCGGAGGGATGTCTGCACAGCACCGTGTGCTCTCAAGGGTTACGGTTGATGGAAGAGACCTGGTAAGTGAAGAGTTGCTCCTGAAAGGAGAGTTAAGAATTCGCGACGTTCGCGAGGGCCCGGATGGATATATTTACCTGGTTACAGACCACCGGGGAGGAGATCTCACTCCGATTGTACGCCTTGAGCCACGATAAAGTAAATGAAAATTGAACAAGGAGTGATTGAGCCTGATCTCAGGTCATTCCTTATTCAACTACTACTACTTTCCTCGTCACGACGCTCTGGTTCGTGATGGAGTTCTTGTGACGTTGGGCAGGCCTCTCGGCCATCTTATTACGGATGATAGTTTTGGGAATTACCGTCTGGAAATAGAATACCGTTTTCCAGGAGAACCGGGTATTGGAGGAGTGCTGGTACATGCATCAACACCACGGGCTCTTTACAATATGTTTCCCCAGTCAATTGAAGTACAAATGATGTCCGGAGATGCCGGAGATTTCTGGTGTATCGTTGAAGATATCACGGTTGATAATATGGTTGAACGGCGTGGTCCTCAGGAAGAATGGGGTATTGTTGAGGGTGCCAATCGTAGAATATTAAATCTGACCGACGATTCGGAAAACCCGCTCGGAGAATGGAATAATATGGTTGTTGAAGCTGTAAGGGATGAAGTCAAGGTTTGGGTAAACGGTGATCTCGTCAACCACGGATATAATGCTACAGCCACAAGCGGCAGGATTGCACTTCAGGCTGAAGGTACCAAGATGGAATTCCGTAAAGTGGAACTGACACCGATCACTGAACTGAGTGATTAATTCCGATTCTGATTTATGATACTGGTTTGATATTCAGGTTATTTCTGAACAGGCCTCTTCCTCTGTTTCTGAGGTGCAAATGCTGCTGTACAATGTCAATGGTCCATCCGGATCGTATTCATTTTCCGGGGTTCGAGCCGGTGTGGAGGGATATCACCGGCAATACTGTCGTGTGG
>SLKH01000200.1 GCA_007134665.1 Balneolaceae bacterium | reverse complement strand
TCGGGGAAGTGATTAAAGCTCTGCGCGTTCAGGATAATCTCGATAAACTGAATGCTGTCATGGAAGCAACGGGATAATCAATACAATCAGGCAAATTCCCTGTTGTATATGTGAATCAATTTTAATTTATCAATTTTACCTGATTCTTTTGTCGGGAATTGATCAGTCTTTATAATTTTTTTCGGAACTTTAAAAGGGGAGAGTTTTAGTTTTAACTGATCTGAGATAGAATTTTCATCAAAGTGCAGGTTATCAGTTGGAATTACAAATGCAACGACAATTTCACCCCACTCAGGATCCGGTAACCCGACCACCTGGGCTTCCTGAATCATATCCAGATCTTCAAGTACAGATTCAACCTCAATCGGCCGTACATTTTCCCCTCCGGTAATAATCAGGTCTGTTCTCCTGGATTCAATAAAGAGCTGGTTGTATCGGTTTAGATAGCCATAATCACCAGTGTTAAACCATCCGTCAGGATCAAATTGTCCGTGATTGTGAGACTCATCTAAATATCCGTCAAAAACCTGGGGGCCTTTCAGCCAGATAATGCCAGGCTCGTTAGGGTGGAGGCGCTGCCCTTTTTTATTTCGGATTTCTGCTTTGTTGGGTGAAAATATTCTCCCCACACTTTTTTTGGGATGATAGATCCCGCTTGGTTTCAAAAGCGGATTTGCAGCAATTTGAGCAAATGTCTCAGTCATTCCAAAACTGGTAACCACAGGCATGCCTTTTTCAGAAGTTTTTTGCAGTAGTGGCGTTTTTACAGGCCCGCCACCTAAAAGTATTGCTTTCACTTCATTATGAACTCGGAATTCCGGATTTTCCAACAACCTTTTTAACATTGTGGGAACCAGGGATATCACCTGGAACAGCTTATTATCTGAGAGGTAATTTATAATTGAATTGAGGTCAAATTGATCCATCCTGAAGATGGCCGAATGGTATAAAAGTGAACGGACAATAATACTTATACCACCCACATGATTCAGCGGCAGGCACATCAGCCAGTAACGATTCTTGTCCGGTTTGAAATTTAGTGCTGAGGCATGAGCGCCGAATAAGGCCTGCCTGCGCTTTAATGGTACTATTTTAGGCTCTCCCGTGCTGCCAGAGGTTAAGAAATAACCCATAATTTTTTCAGGATTACCGGAGGTGAAGAGTGATTCATCGACAGTTTTTCTCATTTCCAGGTGGGCCTCTGAAATTTCAATGCACGGCAGGCCCGGTATTATATTATCTGTATCCTCATCTTTAACCACAACGGAAGGTGAGAGCACCTGGACCAGTCGATTGATTTCTGAATCTGTCATCTTCGAAGACACAGGAATGAAAGGAACTTGCAGAAACCAGCAAGCAGCAATTACGAAAATCTGCTGATTAGATGAATCTGTTATAATCATCAGCGGATTTCGATCTGTGACCTCATAAGGTTCCAGTTTCTGATTTAGCCAAAACGAAAAAGAATACAAATTTCGATAATCGTACAATCCGTTTTCAGCAGCGAGAAACTGTAAATCAAATGAAGGAATGTCATAAACAGGTGTATGATAACTTTCCTGGACCATCAAATATCGATAACATTTAAAAATTCCGGGTTACATTTTGAGAACAGGGAACACCAGCGGGAATCATTGTTTACTTTCATTGAGCCGTTTCTGATTTCAAAAGAATCCGCCAGGTCAGTTGTAAACAGAGTTCCGGTTGAGAGTCCGTGAGCCATATCATCAGATCCGATTACTGCAGCCAGTTTGCAAACGGATGTACGTCCGACTCCCGATTCGAATGCAGTCGTACAAATCCGTTTAATATTATGAGTGTTTTCATTTGAAAATGTTTCAATTAATTCAAAAAGATTTCCAAGCAGGGTAGGTTTGAGTATCACAAATTTTACCGGCCCCGTCCGGAGGATCTCTTTTAACTGATGAATATTACCTATAGATTCATCAAGAGCGATTGGAACCGGTGAGTGTTCATTGATTTGAGAAATCTGTTCAAGAGTTTCAAATCTGCAGGGTTCTTCACAGTATTCAACCGGTAATCCTTTAAATGATTCAAGAAGATCAGCTACGCTTTCTACAGGCCAGCTTTGATTGGCATCAATACGAAACTTGAGGCCGGGGAATCGGTCTGAAGCATACTTGATGAACTGGGGAAGCCTTTGATTATGTGATGTGATTTTCAGTTTTATGGTTCGATATCCACTTTGGTAATGTTTTTTTATAAGTTGAATATCTCCATCGTTTTCGAGTCTGCCGACCACACTATTTATGGTTAAATTTTTACTTGCATGGCTCAGCTTTAACTGATCAAGTTCTTTAGCATTTCGTACTCCAATCAAATCAAGTGCAATGCAACTGAGTGCAAATGAAACCGATGGCGGGAAGTGATTATCCCGGAAAAATTGCAATGCCGTTTTAACAGATGAGACGTGATTCAGAAACTCATTTGTATCAGCTCTTGAATTTGAGAAGACGTTCTCCACAGTTGCTAAGTTCTCATCTGAAAAACCGGGAAGGGGTGCGGCTTCACTTACGATATCTATATTATCATTCACATATCGAAAGAGAATGCCTTCTCTGAAATTGTAAGTTTTGTTTGCATTGGTGAAGGGATCTGAAAAAGGGATACGGTATTTATAGTATATAATCATGAAGACTGGAGGATAATGGATATAGAAAACAGAATGCCAAATAGAACCATAAATTGAGCCGTACGTTCAAGTGTCTTGTTCAGGGTTAACTTTTTTGTATGATACCACACTGATTTCAATTGTAATATTGCCAGTGGCAAGGCCAGAAAAGGCAGGAAGATAGCGCTGTTATAGCCGAAAACAATATAAAGTAAAGGAAGAATACTGTATGCAATCAGTAACATAACAAGGTATTCAGCTTTTAATACAAATTCCCCAAACAGTACTCCAAGTGTCTTTTTTCCGGTGGCCCGGTCCTGGTTGATATCCCTAAGATTGTTAACAACCAGAATATTGACACAGAGTGCGCCGACAGGCATGGAGATCCAGAAGGATTCAATTGACCATTCGTGTGTATTAACATAATAGGTTCCCATAACAGCTATGAAACCAAAAAACAGAAACACAAAAAGATCTCCGAGGCCGTTGTACCCGAGCGGGAATGGGCCGCCTGTATAAAGAATTCCGAATATAATCGAAAAAAGTCCGATCCAAAAGATAACCCATCCACCAATCCAGACGAGATATAAACCTGCAATGAATGCGATTCCCATAGCTAAAAAAGTAGCTTTCAGCATGGTCTCTGGCTGAATAAGCCCTGCAGCAGTTGCGCGGGTGAAGCCAAGCCGATCATCAGTATCAGCACCTTTTTTAAAATCAAAATAATCATTTGCGAAATT
>SLKH01000196.1 GCA_007134665.1 Balneolaceae bacterium | reverse complement strand
TAACTTACCAACCGTTTCTGGTCAATTTTTTCAATGTTTTCTGCTTGTGCAAACTCGATTTGAACCCTTAGTTCAACTTCGCGAAGCACTGTAACGACCATGAAGAAAATAAGCAACATGAAAATAATATCCGGCAGAGCCGATGTTGGTATATTTTGCTTCGTGTTCGCTGATTTTTTCTGAAAATGAGCCATTATTTACCCTTCGTCAGGTTCTGCGATTGAAATTCGTTTGGGATACATTTCCCGTATTTGCTCTTGCTGCACACTATCATCCTCCAGGGCGCTGTAAGGAACACCATACTGTGCCATCGAAGCCTCATGACGCAATTCTTCATACGCTCCCATCAATTCGTCAAGCATATCGATATAAACACGGTATGGAGTTTGCCTGTCTGTTTTAACCGAAACAATAGCATCGTCAGGTGATTCAGACAGGTTCGGATCATTTGTTGGATTATCAACAAAATCCTTCACCCGTTGCCTTACTTCTGCTATGGATACCGGTTCATCATCCAGGAGAACCATACCCTGAGCATTCACGAGAATGCGCAACATATTGCGTTCCAGAATTGGAGGTGGTTCAATATCATCAGGTATTGGCGGAAGCACCAACCCAATACCAGTATCGACATCGATCGTGGTTACAACAAGGAAAAATATAAGTAACAAAAAGGCGATATCAGCCATTGAAGAACCTTCAATTTCGACATCTTTCCTGCCTCGCTTCTTTAAAAGCATGTTTTCCCCTACAGTTTAAATGTTCCTTTGAGCCCGGTAAATGCGATTGCGAGAACCATTGCAGCCATCAAGACCATCATGGTAGCAATACCACCCTGATCAATTGATCCGGTAGCTGCATACGCAATACCAAAGATGACAAATGGCACAACCATTACAATCACCCTTTTAGGACTTGATTTTCCCAGTGAAACATTTCTTATGCCCGACACCAGGATAGCAATGACTCCGATAATCAGTAATCCGAGTCCCAGTCCAAGAAAAATTACTTCGACCATGGTCTACTCCTCTGTATAGTGGTTGAAATTATGATTCTGTTCAGTTTTATCCTTCTTCAGAATCAGTTTTTGGAGGTACAATCTGCTTACCTTCTTTCACAGCAACAATGGAATCGAGGAGCGTAACAGAGCTCTCTTCCATCTCAGCAATAAGACGGTCGATTTTCGATACACAATAGTTGTATCCAATCTGCAGAATAATACCGGCCATCAGACCACTGGCGGTTGTTAAAAGTGCAACTTTAATACCACCGGCAACAATACTTGGTGAAATATCAGCAGCTGCTTCAATAGCATCAAATGCTTCAATCATACCAACTACCGTTCCAAGGAAGCCAAGGAGTGGTGCAATCGAGATAAACAAAGAGAGCCATACAAGTCCTCTTTCAAGGAAACTCATTTCAATGGATCCATATGTTGTAATCGCTTTTTCCGCCGCTTCCATTCCTTCATCAGCACGCAGCAAGCCTGCCTGGAATACAGAAGCTACAGGACCACGTGTTTTAGCGCAAACTTCAGAGGCAGCATCAATACCACCTTCTTGTAGCGCTTCCTGAACTTCAAGAATAAATTTTCGTGTGTTAATATCAGAAAGATTAAGCGTAATGATACGCTCCAGGAAAATAGCCAACCCTAAAATCAGGGCGATTAAAACAGGCCACATCCATTCTCCTCCTTCGTTGAACCTTTCAACTAATACATTAAAAAAACCAGCATCAGCTCCAGCCTGAAGCAAAAAGAGAGCTATTGATGATGTCATAGATTACTCCGCTTATTGTGTTTTGGTTTAAGGGCTTAAAAAGAAAGCAAAATGATAGATCATTTCAAACTAAATGTCAAAGTAAACAAAAGGAATTGAATTGATTTTATAACTATCTACTCCATTTGCAAACTAAAATTACAGTACCTCACAGAAGTTTTTGCTTATTGAACTTCAATAATTACAACTACCCCGAAGACCGCACTATAAAAGAACGAAAATCATAGCAAAACTTCAGCTACTTTTTTTAATCCCGTTTTATTAGAATTAATTAATTCAGAAAATATCGCCTATCTCATTTTCCTGTAATGGTTTAGGGCAAATATAACAGCTACTGAAAACACAACTGAAAACACGAAAAAGTATACTGCGTATCCATTATTTTTTTCATCAATTGACTGACTTCTGCGCTCAGATCCAAATGTACCGGTTCCAAAATCAAAATTTTCAGTCACACTTTCAGCTAATTCGGAGCTTTCCGTAAGAAAAATCGGGGCGGTCAGTAATACAACCCGGGGAGGCAGGCACGACTTGTCATCACATGCCTGAAAATGAACATTTAATTTGATTTCTTTTTCACCAGTCAGGTTTTGCAGGAACCTGGCAGGTACCCTGAAAAAAGCCTCTTCACTATGCAGCCCGAGCTCAGCATCAAAATTTGGATCATATTTGAGTTCAGCCTGAGATTCTTTTATATCGCCGGATATATGCATTTCTGAGCCTCCTGAAGAGAACATAGTTGGAATCGGGCCATCATCCGGATTATTATGAATCGAGTAGAGGTACCATTGGTCATCGATATCCGCCCTGACTGTTACAAATAAAAGTTCACCGGCTGCCACAGCTGCCGGTAATGAGTCCTGATCAATCTGAAACGTCACCGGTTCGATCAACTGGCTGTAAACTAAAAATGGGGATAACATCCACAGGATGATCCCCATATAAAAATACCTGAAATAAGCCTTACACTGCTTCATAAATTTTACCGAAACCCGGTATGCATTTACTCACCTTTGACAACCCACACCTTGATTTTGGGCTTGAGATCGCCAATCAAGTCAACAGTCGCTGTGTACTCTCCAAGAGTTTTAATTTCCTGGTCTATCGTAATTTTACGGCGGTCAATGGTGATATCCCGCTCTTCAAGAGCTTCTGCAATCTGAATAGTCGTAACGGTACCGTGAATCTTGTCATCTTCTCCTGTTTTAACAGGTATGGTAACGGACGTTGCTTCAAGCTGCTCAGCCAGCTCCTTTGCCGCATCCACTGTCAGCTCGGCACGCAATGCAGCCTGTCGCTTCATATTTTCAATTTGCTGCAGTGCACCTTCAGTAGCCATAACAGCTTTTGCCTGTGGTATCAGATAGTTGCGGCCGTAACCGGGTTTCACATCGACCACTTCACCTGCAGAACCAAGTTTCTCAATATCTTCTTTCAGAATTACCTTCATATCAAATTATATTCTTTTGTTAGCGGATGTTTTCAGCAACATATGGCAATAACCCCAGAAAGCGGGCTCTTCGGATCGCCTTATTGAGCTGTCGCTGGAATTTTGCACTCGTACCAGTTACTCTGCGAGGTAAAATTTTACCCTGGTC
>SLKH01000247.1 GCA_007134665.1 Balneolaceae bacterium | reverse complement strand
TACTCCTCCCCTGAAGTTTCACTGATCTTACACACTCAACAACTGACCACACACGATGAACTAAGTATTAGAGGGATCCCGTTGGTATGGGGACTTTCTATGACGGGGCTTTTATAAGCGAGTCCCCTGATTACAGTATTCATCGGATGAAGGGAATTCATCCGATGTTGGTGCTCATTGGCATGACTTCAAATCAAATCTTTGATCGGTTAAATTTTCTCTTATTTTCCTGCTTAAATCTGCAACCACACCTGTATTAATGGATAAAAGTTCACAGTATAAGATATTCAATGATCCTATTCACGGGTTCATTACGGTGCCCAAAGGAATCATCCTTAAATTGATCGATCACCCGTATGTGCAGCGGCTGAGAAGAATCAGGCAACTTGGACTCGGATATCTTGTGTTTCCCGCCGCAGAACACTCCCGTTTTTCCCATGCAATCGGAGCACTTGAACTCGGCCAGCGGGTATTAAAGAACCTGCGTGAAAAAGATACAACGATAAGCGATGCCGAGATTGAAGGAACACTCATTGCCATTCTTCTCCATGACATTGGCCATGGGCCGCTCTCTCACACCCTCGAACATACCCTGATTACCGATTTTAACCATGAGATGATGAGCCTCGCTATCATGAAAGAACTTAACCGGCAATTCCGGGGTGCATTGAATACTGCCATAGAAATCTTTACGGACCAGCATCCTAAAAAATTCCTTCACCAGCTCATATCATCGCAGCTCGATATTGACAGGCTGGATTACCTGATGAGAGACAGCTTTTTTACGGGTGTTTCGGAAGGTTCTGTCGGAATCAACAGGATATTAAAAACCATGAGGGTTTTCAGGGGAAATGTTGTCATTGAAAAGAAAGGGATCTATGCGATTGAAAATTACATCCTTTCCCGCCGGTTGATGTATATGCAGGTTTATCTGCATAAAACAGTATTATCAGCGGATGTACTTCTAAAGATGATTTTTCGCAGGCTTCGCTGGCTCATTGACAATGGAAGGGATGTGCACCAGCCATCCATCGCACTCAAATTTTTTCTTGAGAAACAGCTGTCATCAAAGAAAACAATCAGCAAAAAAATGATTGAGATGTACACTCTGCTTGATGATCATGATATCTACCTGAGTATTAAGTACTGGATGCATTCAGATGACCCTGTTTTATCCGATTTATGCAGGCGTTTTTTGAACAGATCCCTGTTTCGAACAACTTTTTTTCCCGGAACACCATCCAAAAAAGTACTGAATAAATTGCTTAAACAGACTCAGGCGCAGCTTAATAAACTCGGGCTACCATCGGATGAAGAATCAGCTACCTATTATCTGAAACCGGATCAAAGTTATAGTGAAGCTTACAAATATGAGAATGAAGGTATCTGGATCCTGGAAGACAACGAAAGAGCTGTTGAATTTTCAAAAGCAGCCGACACTAAAAACATCATTGCCCTGACAAAACCAGTAGTAAAACCGTACGTCGTACATCTGAAAGAAGTTGATGTCAGGCTTTGATCATATCCATCAATTCTTCTTCTTTAAACGGCTTCTGAAGATACCCGTCAAATCCTTCTGAAAGCAGCCTCTCTTTATTTCCTTTCCGGCTCTGTGCAGTTACCGCGATGACCGGGATATTTGAAATATGGCTCTCACTTTTCCGAAGCTCTTTCAGGGCCTGAAGGCCATCCATAACCGGCATTGTAATATCCATCAATACCAGGTCAGGTCTGCCGGATTTGATTTTATCCAGTGCTTCCCTGCCATTTTTCGCTTCATCAAGCGAATAACCGTGCCGTTCGAGCATGATCCTTAAAAGTGTTCTGTTAAACGAAACGTCATCTACTATAAGAATACGATCGATATCTTTTTTGCCAAGCCCTGGCAATTTCACCCGGCCTTTCTTTTTATCCTGCTCATTGAGCATGATATCAATCTGATTTAACAGTTCATTGCTGTTCTCAGTAATAGTATGAAGGTATTTTCTCTGTTCGGTTTCCAGGTCTTTATCACCCAGTAATAGCTGGCTATACCCCATGATGGCATTTAATGGAGTTTTCAGGTTATGTGAAAGCTTTTCGAGCATCATATTATCCGGTTCATCACTCACAATATTTTCCATCCCGACATCTGTTCCGATGATGATCAAATCACCGATCAACTGCCCAACCTCGGTTGTAATCGGATGTCGATAGATAATTTTCTTTTCATTGGTCCCATTTAAATGATGAAAAGTGCTGTAATTGCCACCGGTATCAAATGCTTTTAAAAATTCACGGGAAAGCGGCAGTTCATGAATGTTTTTCCCTTCTATTTCATCGGAAGAGAGATTGAAAAGTTTTAAAAACCTGGTGTTTGCAAATTTTACCTGGTCATTGGAATCAACCACTGCAACTGCACTCCTGATGTAGGTAGAAATGGCTCTCAGGTATGCTTTCTGTTCGAGTTGATTCAGAATAAAATTATCCTCATCTCTTCGGTTTTTTATAAACAGATATGTAATTAGCGAAAACAATATGAGGATAAATATCAGATACAACTGATTTGCCAATTCCACATACCACACTTCACTTAAGAAAAGTGATACTATATATTCGATATAATGATTAAACACTCTTTTACCTGATCCTGTTTGCTATTATTAGAAATCTTCAAGCAGGTTAATTATTCACACCTAAATAAAAGCAAATTAGGCAGATATGTAATTAATCTTTTCTAATAGAGGTCAGGCAAATCTTTCTTTCTTCCGCGTATGTGATGATTAGAAAACTTTATACTTAAACCGAGTATTTTTCATAGCGTATAAAGCTAAACTCTTCATGATTTTCTCTCCAGACTTCTCTCCATTCCGATCCTATTTTATCCCGGTATTCAGGAAAAAAAGTATCACCGTCGAACTCTTTATGAATCTCGGTGATGTATAACTGGTCGGCTTTGGATATGGTTTGTTTATAGATTTCACCTCCGCCTATAACAAATACCTTCTCCACATCCTTTAAGTGTTCTATAGCGTGATCCAGAGAACTGAATACTTCAACATCTTTGTCCGGGTAACTTTTGGTTTTTGTCAGTACGATATTTCTCCGGCCTGGCAGCTTCTTTTCACCGATCTCTTCGAATACTCCCCTGCCCATTAATACAGGATACCCCATCGTGGTTTTTTTGAAAAATTTCAGATCTTCAGGATAGTGCCATGGAAGCCCTCCATCCAGCCCTATAACCAGATTGGGATCATGCGCAGCAATCAGTGCAAGTATCATACTGCCACTTCAAATTTTATCGATGGATAGGGATCGTAATTTTTCAATGTAAAATCTTCAAACTCAAGTTCATCCAGGGGTTTATCAGCAATTTCGAGTTCCGGAAGTGCTTTTGGT
>SLKH01000321.1 GCA_007134665.1 Balneolaceae bacterium | reverse complement strand
GGAATTGAACATCCTCAAAATCATTATGATTTTTGCTCTGATCATTTGCCGGAATGGTGCATTGCCCGGCAAGACAACCGGTATTGGTAACAGCCTGGAACAGGAAAAATAGTGCCAGTATACCTGAAACAGGCGCACTATTGACAAGCCAGTTCATTCCAAGAACGAAGCCAAGTCCGAGTGCTACCCATCTCATCGGGTGCCAGTTTGTAAATAACTGTAGTTTTAATGCTTCCATAAAAATGGTTTTGTTTTAATATCCAAAAGATATCTTAACAAATAATATAAACAATCAGTGGTTGTCACTCAGTTACATTTGTTACAGAAGGGTGATCCGGTTTCGTCCTAATTCAACTATTCCATCTTTCTCCATCTGTTTAAGCAATCGGGAAACCACAACCCGTGCCGTACCCAGTTCACCTGCAAGCTCTTCATGTGTGATCAGGATGGTTTTGTTACCTGAGATTTCTGCTTTTCGGGTAATGAATTGTAACATTCTTTCATCCACTTTTTTAAATGCAACGGCATTTACCACATCCAGGAGTTCCCGGAATCGCTGATGGTAAATCCTGAAGATATAATCGATCCAGTCCGGATATTCCCGGGCAATCTGGCTCAGTTTTTGAACAGGAATCAGTAGAACTTCACTCTTCTCATTGGCAACTGCTTTTACTTTGCTCTTTTCATTGTACATGCCGCCAAGAAACGACATGATACAGGTTTCGCCCTCCTGCAGATAATAGAGAAGCATTTCTTTGATGTCATCGTTTGAGTTATCGGTCTGATACACCCTGATACTTCCTTTCAGGATGATGGGAATACTGAAAATCCGGCTGTTTTCGTCTATTAACAGGTCGCCTTCGTTCAGTTTTCTTATCTCACCATACTTCTTAAGTTGATTTATCAGCAAATCTGAAGCCCCTTTCTTTTCAGAGCCGGTTTGTTGATTCATGCTGCGACAGGTTTTAGAATGTGTTTTTCTGCGTTGATGAAATCAGGATAGAAATATACATCAGATTCGTTCAACTTTCTGTATGAACCGGCTACCATGAACGACTTACAGAATTTTGTAAATAGCAGAAATGATAAAGGTATATGAATAGTTATTATTAATTTTATATTAATTACTATTACTTATATATAAACAAAAAGTTTTGGATCTGACTGTTGGCTCACCCTATATTATCAGTAGTTACTTAAATAAAATGCCTTTCCAAAAGTAACATAGTGAATTCCACCCCTGTCAAATAAAGAAATCTCTTCATAATGAAATTAGTGCTTCAGGCATAGGCAAGAAAGATTTTAATTTTCGAATATTAGAATAATCTTATGTAACAGAACAGGTTCCGGGGAATCTATAGATTAGAGATCCTCGTGATAATTGCATGTGACTTCAAATTGTTTGTCATCTGACATGGATTATATTAAAAAACTGTTATACGTAAGTCCGGTTGCAATCGGGTTGATCTACCTGGTAGTGGGTTCACTTTGGATTGCCTTCTCAGACCAGTTTGTACTCTCTCTTTTTGATGACCCTGAGGCCATCACTGCAATACAAACCTGGAAGGGATGGGGATTTGTAATCGTCAGTTCTATTTTTATCTATATCCTGGTGCAGATCAATAACATAAAGTTGGGTGATATAATCAGGGAAAAAGAAGTAGTACAAAATGAGCTTGAAGCTATCTTTGAACAGGCTCCGGTCGGTATTGCTTATCATAGACAGGACGAAAACTGGCTCAGAGCTAACCAGCAGCTCGCTGATATGCTTGGCTACAGTAAATCAGAATTAGTTGAACTTGATTTTAATGATTTTATAGACCCTGATGATCTGGAAGAAGGCAGAGAACTCGACCGCAAACTGATTGAGGGTAAAGAGAACTCTTATAAAACGGAAAAAAAATACCTGAAAAAAGATGGTTCCGTTCTGATTGGCCGGTTATCTAAAGCACTGATTACGCATAATAACCAGGCTGAAAACTATATTCTGGCTATCATTGAAGATATTACCCGTCAAAAAGAGATCGAGGAAGACCTGAAGAGAGCAGTACACGAGAAAGAACTGCTCCTGGCTGAAGTTCATCACCGGGTTAATAATAACCTGGCACTTATTAACGGCTTTCTTGAGATGGAAATGGATAACATCGAGAATACTGTTTGTCATCATCTCTTCAAAAAAAGCCAGGCAAGAATTAAATCAATCGGAATTGTTCACCAAAAACTTTACCAGGCCAATGACTTTTCAAAACTGCCGTTAAAGGAGTACACGGAAGAGATTTTGTCCTCAGTTTATAAATACTGGAGAAACGGTAACAGGGAGATAAAATTCCGGACTGATGTAGCAGATGTAACTCTTAACGTGAACCAGGCTATTCCATGTGGTTTGGCTTTAAATGAACTGGTTACCAATGCCTGTAAGCACGCTTTTCCAAACGGAAAAAAAGATCCGGAAATCTATGTGAATATTCAGGAAGAGAACAACCAGATCGTAATCACTGTTTCGGATAATGGTATCGGGCTTCCTGCAACAATCAGGTTGGATGAATCGGATACGATTGGTTTTACGATTTTGAATGTTCTCTGTAAACAACTCAATGCAGAGGTTGATATCAAAAATAACCCTGGAACCACATTTATCATCCGGTTTGATAAAGTAAAGGATAAAAGAGGCTCTGCCAGTAATTTGTAAGGGTAAATTTTTTCTGATTGGCTGCTATTCTGCAATCAGCAAACGAACTGTTCCGTCCTGTTTGTTTAACAGAAAGAATTGATCATCAGGCCCTGTTCCAAATCGAAGATCGGTTCGTGATGCGGGTGAACGGCCCTGCTCACGGTTTTTCTGCTGAATTACCTCAAGAAAAGTTTTTATTTCACCGTCACTGTCACGCAGCAGCATTCGCCTGATTCCCTCTGTACCTCCTTCCGGGATGTTATCAGCATTAAAATGGAGTAGTTCACCATTTACCATGTCCCCAAAAAGAACCCGGTTTCTGAGTTGCAGAATAATGTCGGATCGAAAAACATGCACACCGGTAACGGCTACACGGTTGTCCGGAATACCGTATTGGCCATTATCACTGTCTGATCCCAGCGGGTCAATACGAAGGATCTTCCCGAAATTGGAACTCAGATCAAGTGAAAGGTTTAACGGGTCACCACCACTCCCTCCATTAGCAGAACCGATGTAGAGCAAGCCATAATTATCATCGCCGGGTTCGGAAAATGGGTGAAATGTAATAAGGCCCACGCATATCATTGACGAACAGGCGCTGAGTCCCCGGTTCATCAACCAATAACATCATCCGGGCAGCCTCACCATCGCTATCCGGTATATCCGCAAAATCTATATAATCGACAATCACAAGCCCCTCTTCAGTCTCGATGGGATTTG
>SLKH01000125.1 GCA_007134665.1 Balneolaceae bacterium | reverse complement strand
GCTCTCTCAAGATTTACAGCAGCCATATTGACATCCGGCTGCTCAACCTCACGAATAATTCGCTCAGCTTCACTGTCACTGATCAATTCAATATCCACATTTCTGATTCTGCTCTTCCTGACGATTTCATTATTATTTTGTGTAATGAAACTGCCTCCCCTGTAATTTAACAACCATATTCCGGTTTCTCCAGCCTCCAGATGGTTGAAAATGATACCATAAGCTTTCAGATGATTCGATTGTGAAGCATCCATCGGTATAATAACACGTTGCTGGGCATCAGCCAGTATGGGTAACAGAAAAACAGAAAGTAATATAAGAATGGCTTTCTTCATATCGTCAGGAACTTGGACGTGTCAGGGTTTGAAGTATTTCTCTGGCATGGGATGCGTAAAATCCCCGGGGAAACTCTATAATAAGCTGTTCAAAATATTCTTCTACATCAGATACAGCAGAAGGCCAGGTTGTCTGTTCAAGAAAATCGGAATTAACAGAAAAACCATGAAGTGCCTCCAAATCAGTATCATTCTCGATGTAGTATCGGACAAATTGATCAATACCACCAGCTTCAAAAATCAATTTTGCCATCGTTGCCTGTTCCCATAATAATCGCTCTCTGAGCGGTGATTGATGGGATCCGCTTTCATTTACAGATTTTACAATACTGTATAAAACAGGAATGTGACGCAGGTCGCTTTGCGAACTGATTTCAACTAATCCGTTATGTATGAGTCCAGACTCTGACTGATTCTTAAAGCTTACAAATTTGTCAAGAGCACGATTAATTTCTCCGTGATAGAGTGTGTTAATAATCTCGGCATATTCTGTTAGTAAGGTGCCTGTTGTATCCGATCGGTTCCCCTCCTGAATCCACATTCGCAGTTTAAGTGCGTCATTGGCGTAATAGGAAACATTTCGTCGTTCAAGGGATCGAAGCTGGAGTGTTGCATATTCAAAATCACCTGAAAAGAAGTCGGCCAGGCTCAGAAAGTACCTGGATTTCTCAGCCAGTTCACTTTCTTCGGCATTTCTGTTAGCCCGGGTCAGAGCTTGTCGTGCCTCAGCAAATTGCCTGTTATATAGAGCAAGCCGGCCTCTCAGATAGTAAAGGTGAGACGGGTTTTGACTTACCTGTTCAAGGTGATTAATCCACTGACTGGCTTTACTGGTATCATAAAAAACGTCAAGTGAAAGTTCAGCCAGGCGTACAATCACACTTTCTCTTCTCTCATAAGACGGTGATTGTTCTAAAAGTTCAGATCCAAGTTCGTATGATTTTCGAAACAGGTCCTGTCTTTTTTGAAGATCATCGAGGTTATAATCAGTCAAATAATCTGCCCATAAATGATAAACGATAGCCTCACGGTCTTTAGAACGATTCCGAACCGTCTGATTTGAAGTATTGGTATAATATTGATAAGCCTGGGCTGCCAACTCAAATTCATTATTTGAAACAAGTTGGTCGGCAAGAGAATAGAGTGAATAGTTCAGTACTTCTGTACGGGATTCATACTGTCTTGCAGCAATCAAAGCTCTTTGAAATTGTTCAGTTTCAATCAACAGCCAAATATAAAGCTGATGCATCTGGTTATAAGCCGGATGATGGATGTCCATCTCAACGATATGGTCTTCGATTTCAAGAGCTGCAGTTTCGTACAGACTCTGATCTCTCATCCGCAATAATCTCTGCTGAACAAAATTCATCTGATTTGGATTGTTCCGGATGAGTTGGAAATATTCATGCATTGCCTTGGCGAAGTTTCCGGATTGCATCTGTGCATTGGCAATTTCATTAATGAAAAGGGTAGGGTCGCCAAATGCATCCCTTGCAGAAAGATATAAATCAGCTGCCCTGCTAAATTCTCTCCGGGTCATCAAAATGTTACCAATTTGGTAATAGAGCTGCATGTTTCGATCATTTTCAATGATAATCGAATCCCAGATTTCTATCGCTTCTTCCCGGTTACCCATCGCGTGTAGTATGTCTCCCTTTCGAACAAGCAGTTGGTTTGATTGAAATCCGTCATCAATTCTGTCATCGATCAGTTCTGCCGCAGACTGGTACTCTTTCAGGTTGATCAGGCAATCTATTAATCGGTTGAAGAATATATTTGCTTCAGGATTCTCTTCATACAGCCGTTGTAAAATCGGAAGTGCTTCTTCATAATTCTGCTGCTGCATCATACGGTTGGCAAGCTGAAAATCATTATTCTGCGCCTGAATGGTATTGACTGAGAGTAAAGCAAATATGGAAAATAAGATCAGGGAGAATCTGTTCATGGTTGCTTCGAATAAATGTGATTAATAATCTCCGGTGCGATAGATTTCATATTTTTATATAGTTTGTGAAGAGGTAATCCGACAACATTATAATAATCACCTTCAATCCGGGAAACAAAAAGTGCACCCCAGTCGTCCTGGATTCCATAAGCTCCGGCTTTATCCATCGGGCTGCCTGATTGAATGTATTGGTCGATTTCACGATTGTCTAACGTGGCAAATGTGACTTTGGTTCGTTCATGAAATGCATGCTGAACTTTGATTTCTGCATTTTTGTCTGTCCGTATGATAGCCACACCGGTATATACATCATGAGTTTTACTGCTGAGTGAAGAAAGCATAGTTTTTGCTTCTTGTTGATTTGCAGGCTGGCCAAGTATGATCCCGTCAAGTACAACAATCGTATCGGCTGCAATCACCAGGCTGTTGGCTTTACCTTCAGCAACGAAAGCGGCTTTCTGAGTGGCAATCGTTTGAACAGCTTTTCCCGGTTTTTCATGTACTGGAAAAATTTCCTCAATCTGGCTTGCAATTACACGGAATGACAGGCCAATTTGGGATAACAGTTTTTTTCTTCGCGGGCTTGAGGAAGCAAGTATTAGTTGAACTGAACTCATGAAATCAGGATTTCAATTTGTATGATAACTCCTTTTGCAGTTCTTTTAGAAATGCTAAATTATCACAAGGCAAAAAGATAGTAAATCATTATATCAAAACAACCGATATGGCAGTGAAAGGAAAACAAAGCAGACGTCAAAAAAAAGAGATAAAACCCATGCTGTTTTCAGCTATAAATTACAAGCTTATGGGTGCTGGAGTTCTGATGGTTATTATCGGGTTTACTGCTATGTACATTGAAAATGAAGTGCACGGTTTTATTTCATTGTATATTTCACCTATTGTAATTTTAGGTGGTTATCTGACAGTAATGATTGCAATACTCAAGAGAGACAAAGATTCAGAAGAACCACAACCGTCAACTTAGGGATGTGGACAGACTTGCAAATTACTCATTCATCTTTCTGACTATCTTTTTATTTATTCTCGAAGGTCAATCCGGAGACCACCTGAGAATATTGATTGCTTTTTTTCTTGCTGTTTCTCTCTCTCTGACGGCTTTTTTAATTAACTGGATAACACTTGGCGGTGTATATGCCGCCATTGTATTCGGAACAGTTATACTTGGTTTTGGCGGGTGGATTCTTGCGCTGCTTGTGCTTCTTTTCTTTATTAGCTGCAGTTTGCTGACCTACCCGATACCCGCTGATAATCGAGAATTGACCAATGCATTACGTACCAATTCATCAGCTTTCAGAAGAAATGGATTGCAAATTTGGTCAAACGGATATTGGGTTGCTCTTTTTGCCATTTTATATTTTCTGTTTCAGAATGAAATATTTCTGGTACTGGCAGTGTCTGCTCTTGCAACGGCAACTGCTGATACCTGGTCAACGGAACTTGGTACGCGACAACAAGGGCGGACTTACCTGATTACCAGCTTCAAAAAAGTAGAGCCTGGAACAAACGGCGGTATCAGTGTCAAGGGGACAATGGGCGCATTCTGGGGTACTCTGTTAATCGGGATATGCTATATGATATTACACGGTGGGACCAGATTGGAATTCACTACTATCATCATAATCAGTGGTTTTTTAGGTTCTGTTTCAGATTCATATCTTGGCGCCTGTTATCAGAACAATAACCTTACAAAAAATCACTGGATAAACCGTTATTTCGACACTGACGAATCATTAAATCATGCAGTGAATTTTGCTGCATCGGGGATAGGAGCAATAATTGCATTATTCTTAATTCAACTGACCTGATATGGCATGGTACAAAAAATTACACTGGAAAATTATCATAGGCCTGGTGCTCGGCCTTATTTGGGGTTTAATATCGAGTGCTACCGGTACAGCTGATTTCACAACCAACTATATCCGGCCATTTGGAACTATTTTTGTCGATCTCCTGAAATTAATTGCTGTACCGCTAATTTTGGCTTCTCTCGTTGTTGGTATTACCAGTCTCAATGATATGGCCAAACTATCAAGGATGGGTGGTAAAACCATTGCCATATACATGATTACAACCACATTTGCGATCACGATTGGCCTTTCAGTAGTCAATATCATGCAACCGGGCAAAGCACTGCCTGAAGAGACGAGATTGAATTTGATGGAAAGTTATGGTGAAAATGTCGAAGAACGGGATGAAGCTGCAAGAGAACTGCTTGAACAGAGTCCGCTTCAGTTTCTGGTTGATATCGTACCTGAAAATGTCTTTGAAGCTGCATCAGACAATTCCAATATGCTGCAGGTCGTTTTCATTGCAATTCTGCTTGGGATTGGCCTGATTAATATTCCGATGCAAAAAGGTGCGGTGTTGATCAACTTTTTTGATTCATTGAATGATGTAATCATCAGAATCGTAGACTTCATCATGAAAACGGCTCCTTATGGTGTGTTTGCTTTAATGGCAGCCGTAATTGTAGATCTTGCAGGAGATGATCTGTCTCAGGCGTTAAATCTTCTCAGAGCACTCGGTTGGTATTGCCTTGCCGTAATCATTGGCCTGATGCTGCATGTATTCATTGTCTATTCCAGCCTGTTTAAACTTTTCAGCAAAATGCGGTTGATTGATTTTTTTCGTGCAATCCGGCCAGCGATATTATTGGGATTTAGCACCAGTTCCAGTGCAGCAACACTACCGGTAACCATGGAGAGAGTGGAAAAAAATCTCGGTGTAAATGATGAGGTATCCAGTTTTGTTCTTCCGGTTGGAGCCACAATCAATATGGACGGAACAAGCTTGTATCAGGCAGTTGCAGCAGTATTTATTGCACAGGCATTAGGTATGGATTTAACCATCGCTCAACAATTAACCATTGTCTTGACAGCTACCCTGGCATCGATAGGAGCCGCCGGTGTACCCGGAGCCGGAATCATCATGCTTGTTATCGTACTGCAGGCAATACAGGTACCTGTTGAAGGGATCGCACTGATACTGGGAGTGGACCGAATTCTTGATATGCTTCGAACGGCAGTTAATATTACGGGAGATGCAGCAGTATCAGTCGCAGTAGCTCATACGGAAGGGTTACTTGGAGATCTCCATTTTGATGACGAATAACGTTATATTTTATCTTCGTTCATCAGTTTAAAACAATCCAACACTATTTCCCCAAAATACAAACTCAGGAGTTGACAAAATGAGCACTCTGTTGACCGCACTGTTATTACTTCTTCAATCAAATATTGATGAAGTCGCATATCATGAATTACGGAATTTAGACGATCGATCTTATGATGAAATCATGGTAAGCGGTCTGGAAGCTTTCTATCAAACGGATTGGGATGATGCTCAAACGTATTATGATGAACTGATAGAAATAAGGCCGGAGGATCCCAGGGGATATTTCTTTTCCTCAATGATTCCCTTCTGGAAATATTTCTTTATCACAGAAGATGAGCAAACTGCAGAAAAGTTTCTCCGGATTTCAGATCAGGCAATTCATCTTGCAGAAATCCAATTACAGGATAAACCAGATGATACTATTCTGATTGCCATGCTTAGCGGACTATATGGTTATCAAAGCCTTGTTGCTTCGAGTGAAAATCAAGTCAGAAAAGCTCTACGCACCGGAAGAACCGGTTATGGGTACACGAAACAGTTACTTGAAATCGATGATAACATGCCGGAAGTACACATTGGGAGAGGAATGCACCACTATATGGTTGGGAGTGTTCCCGGAGCTCTGCGATGGCTTGTCAGATTGTTCGGTATGAATGGAGATGTGGAAACGGGATTTAAAGAGCTGATAATTGCAGCTGAATCGGAGAGCCATGTCAGTACAGATGCTAAAATGATACTGGCGTATCTCTATAATCGTGAAGAGAAGTATGAACAATCACTTTACTACCTCTACCAACTTCATGATCAATATAACAGAAATATTATATTTCGGTACATGCTTGCAGAAACACATGAACGAAATGGCGATTTTTCTAAAGCTACAGAATTATACAAAAACGTGATGGAGACTGAAAATACAAATCTCACGGAATTGACCGAATTGAGCAGGGAGAAAAAAGAAAAGCTGTTTCAACTGAATCTTTGAATGGAAGGGTGTGTCAAAAAAAGTGAAATCAATTGTTCAAATTTTGAGATTCTGCTGGTAAAGTATTTACAAATTCATTTAATTGTTTAAAAGGTTTAAAGCGATTGATACAGCTGCCTATGGGCAAAACGTTACATTGCGTATCAGTTTTACTTTACATATTTGTGTTATCCTTTTTGGTGATGGTTGTTGAGGATAATAAGCTGTTTGCTCAGCTGAAGTTTGAGAACCTTCAGCCATTTGAACTGGAAATATCTGAAGTATCTGATTTAGCTAATCAAAACAATTGGAAATTAAATCCGGCCGACCACGAATTAATAAGGTTGTTTGGGGTGGGTGAGTTGCGTACTGATAACCAGGAGGAAGGATATTACCAGTTTCAGAGAGATGACGGAAATTATCTTGCCTATCATTTTATCTCATCAGGCAGTACTGATTTACTTCGGTTTCGAATTGAAAATGAGACGGATCAACTGATTGACCGTATTCAAATCGGTTTTGATGTAGCTGTTCAGCTTAACGGCAACAATCACACTGAACTACTGCTATATCATTCTTACGGACAGGAAACTGAAATTCAAAGGGTATTCAGCAGTTCCCAGTTTCGGGGTGATTTTGGTGAGTGGAACCATACGAGTATAAGTACAATGGTAGAGAATCTGTTACTTGGGCCAGGTGAAGTGATAGAGTTTTCAATCCAAATCGAACAGGAAGTTACTGAGGAATCTGCTGATGTGATCGCACTTCAAAGAGTTGAAGTAGATCCGGAAGAATTCGATGATACCAGAAGGTTAAATATTGCCGATCTTGTCATTACAGAAATATTCCCGGGCTCTGCTGTAGATGGTGAACGATTATACTACCTTGAACTGTATAACACGACCAGTGAGCCGATCGATTTGCGTGGTTTAATTATTCAGACAGGAGTGGATGAGTATCGGATTCGGGAACCTATCGAGATCAATCCATTCGAATGGATTGTCATTGCCAATCGGGGTTTGGAGTATCTCGCTTTTGAACCTGGCCTGATCATACCCGGCTTCTATTTACCTTCACATGGTGGCATGATCGAATTAATTCAGAATGATTTACGTATCATGAGGGCAGCTTATGATGAGCAAATCGGTAACCGCTCCTGGGAACTGAGAAGTATATATGATGTCATCAATGGATATGCATCTCTTAATCAATTTCAGGCTTCAGATGAGCAATTTGCCAGAGAGATAATCGGTTCACCAGGCAGCAAAGGAATTACAAAACGAATATTTACATTTGAAGAGGATTCCAACCGTGAATGGATCACCTTTAGCCCTCCGGGTATTTTACAGGTAAAACCGGATGAAAATGATGGTTATTGGACCGGACAATCCACTGGTACTCTGAATGAAATTCCTGCAGGTACAGGAGTTTTGGCGAGAAATCGCACAGGAAACGGGCAGGATGAACCATATCGATGGATTGCCGTTGAAACTGACCCTGATGACATCGTTACACTTGAACTTTCTGAAGATGAAAGCCGCTGGTTGCTGCTTGGGAATCCCTACACAGATCATATTCACCTGCAGCAGGTCATTCCAGTTAATGGAGAGTTTGAAACTAAAACAGTACAGATCTGGGATCCGGTATATAACACGTTCAGGGTTTTGGAACCGAATGAAAGAATAAATCCATGGCAGGCATTTGTTATTGAAAACCGGGATGCCGAAATGATCAGGTATGAACAGGATCTCTCACACGGATCACAGCAAAATACATACCTGGACGGCCGCTCAAGATCAATCAGTTTTGAATTGCAATATTCGGAAAACAGGCATCAGCCGATTCATGATCACGCAGCTGTTTTGTTTTTTCATGAAAATGCAGCTTCAGGAAAAGATCAATTTGATACCGGTAAATTGTGGCCTTTATTTCAGAATGACAACTCGAATCGCAGTTCTTTGATCTATTTTATTGGTCATCAAGAGGGTAATGAGGTATATCTTGCCCGGAATGCCCGCCCGTATCAGGTTGAACAGCCTTTTGAAGTTAGAATGGGACATATCGCATATAATGTGTCAGGACAGCACACTCTTCGCTGGGATCGTTTTGAGAATATTCCCGACAATTGGGAGATTACCATAACAGATACGTTTACCGGTCAGACTATTGATATGAGAGAAGAAAATCAGATCACCTTCAATGCTTCTTCTAACCTGGAAAGATCTCCCGAATTGTCTGATACACCGGGAATTTACCCGTTAGAATTATCACAAAGCCATGAGAGGTTTACTGTCAAAGTGGATCCGGACCCTGCACTTACAGCTGCAAATAATATGGAATCCACACAGCCTGAAAGAATTGAGCTCTATCAAAATTATCCAAATCCATTTAATCCGGCAACAAATATTCGTTTTTATATTCCTGAACAGCAATCGGTTGTGGTTGGCATTTATAATGTTGTAGGCCAGCGTGTAGCCCAACTGATCGATGATGTGTTGCCACAAGGTGAGCATACGATCGTTTGGGATGCTACTGAAATGCCAAGCGGAATCTATATCGTTCATCTTGAGATTGGCAACAGAGTTCTCACCCGAAAAATGACGCTGATAAAATAAATCGTTACCTCAAATAATTATTTCATGATGAAATGAAATGAATCAGCAGAATTTTTAATTATAAATATTGTTCGACAAGTCAATTACTAACATAAAATCAGAGGATACACTTTAGCTACATGCACATTAAATCAATTCAAGGCGTAGATGTGCCTGAAATAGGTTTAGGAACTTATAAATTATATGGAAGAGAGTGCTACAAGGCCGTAAGATCAGCACTTGATATCGGGTATACACACATTGATACTGCTCAGATGTATAAAAATGAAAAGGAGATCGGTGAAGCTATTCGTAAATCAGGCCTGAATCGTGAAGATTTGTTTTTGACTACCAAAATATGGCACACAAACCTTGAACACGATGATGTCCTTCAAACTGTCGAAGATAGCCTGAAGGAATTTGATACCCCCTATGTAGACCTGTTACTAATTCACTGGCCCAATCACAAAGTTTCATTTGAAAAGACCTTTGAAGCGATGATGATTCTCAGGGACCAGGGCAAAGCAATAAACATCGGTGTAAGTAATTTTACACTTTCAATGATGAAGTACGCCCTGGATGAGCTAAGAGTTCCGCTCTTGTGCAACCAGGTTGAATTTCATCCATTTTTAGGTCAATTCGACTTGCTGGACTACTCCTATGATCAAGAATTCCTCGTCACAGCTTATAGTCCGCTTGCAAAAGGTGATGTAGCTGAAAATCAGACACTTATCGATATAGGAAATGCTCATGGCAAAACTGCAGCACAAGTTGCATTGAGATGGCTGATTGAACAGGAAAATGTGGTAGCCATCCCGAAAGCAAGCAGCGAGGATCACCTGAAAGAGAATATTGATATTTTTGATTTCGCCCTCACTGATGATGAATTTGAGGCCATTGATGACCTGGACAAGTCTCAGCGTTACGTGAACCCGACATTTGCACCAGACTGGGATTAGGGCTGAGAAACCCAGGCAGACTGACGCCTATACTTTTAGTTCAGGTCTCTTCATCCATTGCTGATTCATTTGAATGGAGTATACAGGTTTATTCAGAGACAGCTTTTATAAATAACCCCAAAAAATTCTTACAACTTTTTTGGGTTAAAATATCCAACTATTTCAGTGAAACTGCTGTGTGATGGTACATATTCTCCTTATCACTCTCCAGCAAGCCGGCTATATTATATGGTTCAATTCGTTCTCGTGTTCGTCTAATAAAACCGCTGATCTGTTTTTGGTCAGGTCCATGCTCCATGATTTCAAGTAAATCCTGCCAGGACTCCTCGACGAGTTTGCGAATTTTCAGATCAGCGGCATTCAGATAAGTGTCAGGCAGATGCCCAGCCAATCGACTCTGTTCATAACTTATTGTACATGCAAAATATACCATTGTATAAGCGTGGAACAGATTAAAATGATGCCTCGACAGGTAACACCCTGCAACAAGTAAATCAATCAGGTAGAATTCATGACTCAATGCTGACTGATGACGTTCAAGTTTATTATGAATTACCTGTATTTGTTGATCTTTTGTATTGAAAAGTTCAAGTAATCGCTCCAGGCCTGATAGAGTATGCGCTATACCTGTACTGTGTAGAGGGTCAACAAATCCGGCTGTATGATTGAGAGCAATCCAGCGGCTATTAAAAATTTTTTCAAGTTGTCGCTGAAGTCTGCCGGTTACTACAAATCTTCCAGGTATTGGAGCCAATTGAGCGTTTTCGTAGCATTTTGCAATGGAAGAATACCCGGATAAAAGCTTGTCCCAGGATGTTTCCGGGTTTTCCCGTAAGTTATCAGTTCTGTGATTGTTTAAATCAATTAAAAAGCCGGCACTAACAAGATTGTTTTTAAAACGCAAATTCCACATCCAGCCTTCATCAACCAGGTGGTGAAGAGCAGAATGATCGGCATTAAACGGGTACTTTTGGATTGAAATATCCTGCTGTTGTTTCAGATACTGAGTCCAGGGTATTACGTTCTGAAAATGTGAATAAATTGCAGAAGAGTTCGTTTGAAAATGTTCTGACGATGATTGTATATCGAACAGGTCAGATGCAAGATCAGGCGAACCGGTAGCATCAATAAACCAGTTACATGAAAGATAGCCTGCTTGGTCATCAGATTGGATAGATAATGTCATCATGCCCTGGCTCTCGTCAGCGTTTACAATGTTAGTTTGTTCAAGATAATCAATGCCTGCTTCCAGAACTTTCTGAACAAGGAAAGCATCAACATCAGCCCTGTACCAATTTGTATCCGAATCAAGATCGTTCGAGCTTGCGGCAACCAGAAGAGTGTTTGAGTGGTTTTTATCAGTTATAAATTTGGAGCCACGTACATGGGAAAAGTAACTGAAGCCCCGTTTAATTCCACACAGAATTTCAGGATATGATTCCTGCCAGCTTCCATATCTGGAAATTTTTTCTAAAAAAGGCAGATTGTATTTGTCAGCTAACCTTCGGAGAATCATGTCAGCAATGGGAGTCGAGGATTCGCCTACAGCGAATCTGGGGTGTTTTTCTTTTTCTATTAAACACACGCGGTATCCGCATTGATTCATTGCAAGCGCTGCAAGAGAACCTGCAAAACCGGAACCGGCAATAATAAAATCATATCTGCTGTGTATCATAGACTGTATTTACACCTTGTTGCAATGACATTTGATTTGCGGAAGAGTACACTGCTTCAGATTCATTTGGTTTAATCTTTCAGTTCGCTGTTGCAAACAATCACTACAATCAGAGAATGGTTTCAGATTCCAGGTATCTGCAAAAATTCGGCCTGAATTATTTTGAAAAGCCCTGTCAATTACTTCTTCAAAGTCTGTCAGTTCAGGCAGCAAGAATTCTCCATCTTTTTGTAATTGATCCATAATCCCGTTACCAGCTCTTGTCGGTATAATCGAACATGTGTCAATTCCGGTTTGAATAGCAAATTCAACTGACTTCAGACACCAATCGATATTCTCTTGCCGGTCTGTTAGAAAAGGTGGATTCAAAAGGATAAACGCTCTTGTCCTGATGTTATTTAACTTGAGAAAATGAACTGCTTCTATAAAAATGTCAGTGTCCATCTGTTTGTTCAGCCTTGGTAACACTTCAGGGTGGATTGTCTCCAGTCCGAGGGCAATTTCAAGAGTGCCATTTAGCCTTTTTTGAAAATCAAGTATATGCTTATTACACAGCTTAGGGTGGTTTTCGACGATTACTGTTTCGTAATCGCTGATCAGATTACAAATATCCGGATAATCTTCAACTGGTATAGCTCTACGATCAAAAAAATTGCCGTTATTATACAATTTGATAACCGATGCCTCGGGAAGCTGGTCCAGTGCATATCGGATTTGATCAGCTATGGCACCGGGTGGAACAGACTCATCCAGCGTGTGCTTCCACAAGTCGCACATTACACATTTAAAAGGGCACTCACGGTTTGTAAGGAAGATGGTGTTAACCTTGTGGAGTTTACCGTCAAATCCTGGTTCTTCTTCATGAAAATATAGATACGGCCTGAAAGGGTCGAGCTTTTCCTTTTCAGGCCGTAATTTCAATACCTGGTAATCATCTGGCATAGAGTGAAGAAAAGTAATTTCTGTAGACCTGTTCATTATCTGGAAAAAGATCTTCAGTAACTTTTTCAGTTGCAATTCCGTGTTGAAATCTCCGCTTTGGGAAAACGGGAAGATCCAATCCGGTGACTGCTTTGACTCCTCTTTTTACTATTTCGCCTTTCAGTGCATAAAGTTCTTCATGTTTCCAATTCGTCAGTTGAACAAATGGAATCCCTTCGGAAACCTCTATAACATTTGGCAGAGAATAAGGGCTGAATCCTTTAAACCCATAATAATGAACGGGTGCATAGGTTCGGACATGTCCGCGGCTTTGACCTCCGGAATATGTGAGAGAATGCTTGATTTTATCAACACCCCAGCCTTCATGATAAAGGAGAGGGTTATTTAGAACGCTTCTGATGGTCAATTCCGGAT
>SLKH01000280.1 GCA_007134665.1 Balneolaceae bacterium | reverse complement strand
GCAATTTGGCTGATGTGGGTATTCGGCCAGCAGGTGGGGATAGACGGTTTAACACGGCTGATGGTTGGCCTGCTGCTGTTTTCTATTGGAATCTGGATCATTCACCGCTGGCATCATTTCAAAATCAGTTCCACAACCCGCCTGGTAAGCCGGTCCATCGCTGCATTTTTAATGATCGGCGGATTGCTGTTTTCTGCGGCGGCTGATCCGATGGAACCCGGTACATCATCATCGTCAAATTCTTATGGGGTAGAATGGCAGAATTTCTCCACGGAACTTGTCAGTGATTACAGGGAACAGGACCGGATCGTATTTATTGACTTTACCGCGGCCTGGTGTATTACCTGTAAAGCAAATGAGCGGATCATATTCAGCTCATCGGAAGTAAAACAAAAATTCAATGACCTTGATGTTGTAATGGTCAAAGCAGACTGGACAAACCGGAATCCGGAAATAACCCGTGCACTTGAATCGTATGGCAGAAATGGAGTGCCCTTATATGTTCTTTATAACGGTACCAATTCTGAACCGATGATTCTTCCGGAAATATTAAGTCCGGGAATTGTACTGAATGCACTCAATGAAATATCCGGGCAACAGACATTGACACAAGTCAGCAGTAACTGATTATACCATACAGACTGTATCACCATTAACCAAAAACATAAATCATGATGAAAAACATAAAATTACTGTCAGTATTATTTGTAGCTGCATTAACAGCGATCAATATGACAGCAGAAAATGAACGAACCGGCGCTGTTGTCGGTGAGCTTGCACCTGCATTTGAAGTCGCTGATGCATACGGAAATACACACTCCATTTCCGACTATGAAGGCCAATTCATTATCCTCGAATGGCTCAATCACGACTGCCCATTTGTCAGAAAGCATTATGATGGTGGTAATATGCAAAGGTTACAGGAAAAATATACTGAGAAAGGGGTTGTTTGGTTATCTGTAATCTCATCAGTACCTGGTACACAGGGTTATCTTGAACCTGATGAAGCCCAGGAGATAACGAAAGAAAAAAATGCATCACCTACTGCAGTACTTTTAGATACGAACAGTGCAATGGGCCGTTCCTATGATGCCCGTGTAACACCTCAGATGTATATCATTGGCCCGGACGGGACGCTTCTCTATAATGGTGCTATAGATGACAGGCCAACTGCACGCCCCGCTGACCTTGACGGAGCATTTAATTACGTTGAAGCAGCTATGACGAGTGCATTGAATGGAGAGGAGATTGAAATTACAACCAATACCCCCTATGGATGTACAGTGAAATATGAATAAAATTCCATATTTTTAAGGGATACTGCAAAGCCTGTGAAATTTGATGTAAAATTAATCAGATCACAGGCTTTTTAATTTTATGAATATCAAAAGTTTTATCCCTGTTGCAATTTAAACTAAGTGATTTCGATTATTTCCTTCCGGAAGAACTGATCGCCCAAAAACCGGCTCATCCGCGTGATCATTCCAGATTATTGATCTATAATCGTAACGATCAGACAATTAGAGATGACTATTTCTATCATTTGGATAAATATCTGCATCCGGATACAACCCTTGTTGTGAATAACAGCAAGGTTGAAAAATGCCGGTTATTATTTGATCAGGGGGCGCGAGAGATCTTTATCATCAATACAATAAATGATCATATCGTTGAAGCCCTTGTACGACCCGGGAAAAAATTTCGCATCGGGGAAAAGTTGAAGCTTACAGAGTCTGTTGAAGCTGAAGTAATTCAGGTTGCTGACGATGGCATACGAACATTGCGTTTGAACCATTCATTAAATAGTTCTATTTATGATCCCTATCGTGTCACACCATTTCCTCCCTATATTGAGCAGAATGAATCCCTCTCTGATGAATACCAAACGGTTTATGCCCGCGACAAAGGCAGTAAAGCGGCTCCAACGGCCGGATTGCATTTTACCGGTGAACTCATCAACCGGCTGAAAACTGCCGGTTTTGGCTGGGAAGAGATTACCCTTCACGTAGGGCTGGGCACCTTTGCACCAGTGAAAACGGATAAAATTGAGGATCACAAAATGCACAGTGAGTGGTACCGGATGAGTGAAGATACAGCTACAAATTTGAATCAGTCACAACATATTACGGCAGTTGGAACGACAAGTATTCGTGTACTGGAGTCAGCGACAGATCCGGATGGTAAATTTTCAGCCGGCAGCGGGGAAACAGAAATTTTTATTAAGCCTGGCTATCAATTCAAGGCTGTTCATTCTATGATCACAAACTTTCACCTTCCAAAAAGTACCTTACTTATGCTGGTAGCTGCCTTTATGGGATTTGAGGAGATGCACCGGGTATACGAACATGCAATCAGAGAGAAATATCGATTTTACTCTTTTGGCGATGGCATGCTGATTTTATAAACCAAAATTGCCATTGTTTCAATGACAATTTTGGGTTAAATCTGAATATATCAGACTCCGGAATCTTAATCGTAAAGGATCGAGGGTTCGAAGGGATTCCGGACAAGCCGTGGAGAGGAGATCGATACAAAGGGTGTGAATGATTATGTAAGCCGGATTTTCATGGTAATTGATTCCCTGAACAAATCCTGCGGTTCCATCCCAGAGGGGATTCTGCTGATAGGCCGGCCATCTGTAAAGTTACTATGGATCACTTTTCATGTTCCGCCTGGTAAGCATTTTTAATCTTCTGGTTCATATGTCTTTTATAGTACTGATATTCATACTTTCGTACTGTAAACTCTGACCTGTAAATGCCATCATTACACTCCACGTGATATCGGTTTGGATCATCCGTTTTAGTAATAATAACCCTCACCTTCCCCAGTTTGTAAGTTTCTATTTGCTCTGCCATGAACAAAAGTTAATCCTGTATCAGAAGAAATGAAACAGGGAATCGGATATTAAACCCGATTCATCGGTAAGAATCAGCCGCCGACATTAAAAACCATGCCAAGCGCACCGAAAGTGAGCACCCTTCGGTTATGTTTGGTATAGGTAAATACAAATATATTGTGATAGGTCAGATTTGAATTTTCATTTAATGACACCTGAACGACTTCTGTTGTCTCGGCAGAACTCATTAATATTTGCTGTACTTTTCTTTCATGAGCTTCTATATCTGGTGCGGTTAAAATCAATACAATTAACAACACGATATAGAGCATCCATTTTTTAAAAACAAACATGACGGCCTCCTCGATTTTTCCTTAAACCAGAATTACTCACCCTGATTATTTTTAAAATTTAAAAAAACAGACGGATTTAAAATTAAAAAGGGTTTTGAGTACTTTATAATCAATTACAAAATAACCACTTACTATCCCATGTATATAAAAGAGATATTTTTGATGATTTGTTGCAGTTTATTTTTCATTAGCTGTGAAAATTATGTAGATCAGGAACCCAGAGAAGCTTTTTTTGAGACAATTTCATCCTATTGTGGAGAAACTTTTATAGGTGAAGGAGTATATCCTGATGATCCGGAGCATACATTAATTGGAACCGGATTAAGAGCGATGATTTCAGCATGTGATGATCAAATGATTGAAATCGACCTTTACCGTGATGGCGGCGATACATGGCATGCTACCTGGATTCTCGAAAAAAGAGAAGCGGGCTTGCACCTGTATCACGATCATGCCGGGGAGGATGCTGATGAGGATGTGCTGACCGGCTATGGCGGTTACGCTGATGATCGTGGTACCTCAACGCAGCAATTTTTCCCTGCTGATAGCTATACAGCCGAAATATTACCTGAAGCTGCAACGAATGTATGGATGATGGAAGTCAATGAAGAGACGGGCCAGTTCACCTATTACCTTGAACGGCACCAGGAACCAAGGTTCCGGGCGGAGTTGGTGATTCAGTAGATTCCCTTACCCTCTGTCCCTCTTCCACTGGGAGAGGACCAGTCGATTCTATCTCGTTCCACCCTCCAGCTCTTCATAATATAGTCATCCTTAAAGCTTGATTTACGATAGACCGATGGACCGATAGATCGATTTACGAAGAGGGTCTGTCATCTAACCCAATCTGAGAAAGTTATTGATTGATATTCCTATTGAGTAATTCTGCGACAGTTTTGATATGCTCAATGACAATTTTTGGATTTTCGATCATAAAACATAGCATTTATTTATGTATGATCGAATCAATTGGAAATGCTTACAAAAAACTTTTGAATTTATTCAAAAGAATCCCTCTCCCGGCGGGAGAGGGACAAAGAGTGAGGGATAAATCAGGGCGATGCCATATCCCAATCCGGGATCTGTACTTCTGAATCACCTGTCATCAGGTAAGTATCAAACCAGTTAAACATTCGAAGTGTGTAATCATACCTGGCAGTCGAATTTATATTACCATGGCCTTCTCCAGGGTAAAATACTAATCGAACAGGAACATCAGGCCGTCTTACTTTCAAGTGCCGGTATAACTCCATCGACTGGGCAGGATGTACACGGGTATCTTCTGCACCATGCATGATAAGGATCGGTGTCCGGGCGCGATCCACCCAATAAACCGGGCTGCGCCTAAGGTAATCCATCCACTTATCATCCGATTCCCACATACGTTCACGGGAGTGCACCAGATAGAGTTCTTCCGGTATATCACTTGTACCCCATTTTGAAAGGTTATTACTGACTCCAACAAACATAACGGATGCTGCAAAACGCTCGGAATAGTATGTACTCATCCAGGCAGAGGCATATCCGCCATATGATCCTCCGGTAACCCCAATTCTGTCCGGATCAGCGATTCCCCGCTCAATCAGGTAATCCACACCATCCACTATATCATCAAACTCCTTACCGGCAAGATCCGCCTGGCTGCTGTGCACGAACTCAATCCCCCGTCCGGTGCTTCCCCGGTAATTAGGATAGAAAACACCATATCCTTTTGCCGCAGCCATCTGCCCCGGCATCGAATAACTGGTGAGCCAGCCATTGCTATAATGAGCTTCAGGCCCTCCGTGAACCTGGGTGATCAGCGGTATTCGATCACCACTCTGATAATCAACCGGGTAGATAAGCATCCCTTCAATTTCAAACTCACCATCTCTGGCCTGGTAACGCACAACCACCTGCCGTCCCAATTCCACTTCATTCAGCCAGGGATTAGTTACAGTCATACGCCTGGGCTGGTTTTCATTTGGGCCTAATACAAAAACTTCATTCGGATGATTCATTGTACTGGCTGTGAACAGGGTGGTTTGATCACCGGATTTCTGAAATGAACCCATAATCAAATCTCCTGGTTCAACAATATATTCTTTACCGGAACCATCAGGCTGAATTGCCCCGTATGATCTCAGAACTCCTTCACTTGCAAGGAAATGAATACGATTATTTTCATTCCAGGCTATTTGTTCATATTTCCCTTCAAAATCACGGTCAATAATCTGAGGTACTCCTCCTCTTGCTGATACAATCAGGATTCTGCCGTCAATGGGATCATTGATATCCCTGCCGGCACGAAGAGCAAGCCTGTTTCCGTCGGGACTCCATTCAATCTGGCCAATCTTTCCTTCATTATTGATTTCGGCCACTACATCCCCCGTACTGTAATCCGTAACAAAAACCCGTTGAAACATATACATATCGTCGACATTCGGAGTCGGAGCCGCACTTAAGGCAATCTTACTGTCATCCGGGCTCCATTGCATCATGTATATTGTGCCATCTACATTGATACGGTATGGAGAATGATCCCTGTTTCTAACGTTTGTGATAAAACCGTGTCGGTTTGGTATATTTTCCTCAAAAATATCCGGCTGGTAAGGCAGTTCGGTTTCAGGAGCACGTAATTGTTCATGTGCAGTGAAAGCCAGGTGATTACCGTCATTTGCCCATTCATAAGTAAGAATATTGGAACGGAATGAAAATAATTTCGTTGGCTCTCCTCCATTTAATGGCAGCTCGTACAGTGAACGCGTTGCATCCCCTTCCTTTGACGTTAGAAATGTGATACTGTTATGACCCGGACGGAAGTCAACAGATCCGATGGGAGTTGAACTGTAATAAGGTCGTGTTTCTCCCGATTCAATTTCGAGAACATGTAACTCGGTTCGGTTTGGCCTGTTTTCTTCAAACGGATCAGCCGGGACACTGATCGTGTAGGCGGCATGGTTACCATCTTCAGATAAGACGGCTCCTGTAACCGTTTTAATCTTTGCTACATCATCCGGGGTTAACCCGCTTTGTGCAATTACTATTGAATTGAAAAGAAGTATTGCGAACAGCAGAGTAAACGTACGTATCCATACTTCAGGTGACTTGATTAATGGGGGTCTCATAATGAATATTACTTTTAATTAGGGGTAGAGCTTTTATTGACAATAGTCTTGATGAAAACTAACTTTTTTCAATCTCAGGCTGAATACAAGAAGATTGAATGCTTAACGTTAAATTTTAATTTTTAGTTCTTATAAAGGTGATTAGGCTTCGATTTCTTAAACCGCAGGGTTACTGGGCAGTATATTACAGGAGTCATTTAAATCCTATACTTCTCTCAGGGCGTCGTTTAGAAACCTGCTTAATTCGGCAACTCCCATATAACCTCTTCTGGTTCTCAGTACATTTCCATCTGCGTCAAGAACTACGGTGAACGGAAATGCTGTGAGACCCATTTTGTTGGCAAACTGTTGTTCAGTCATTGTTTCACCCTGGTAAACGACAGTATTATCAGAATTACCGTTAATTTTAACAGGAATAAAACTCCGGTCAATTAAGGTACGGATTGATTCTGATGGGTAAACCTCCCGTTCCATCTGACGGCAAAATCGACAACCAACTTCATAGATATCTATCAGTATCAGCCGGTCTGATTCTACTGTTTGTAATTGTGATATGGCTGATTCAAGCGGAACCCAATCCGGTGCATTTTCAATTTCCTGTGGTGTAATCTGGTTTAGCGAGATATAGAGAAACGCTATGATAAATGCCGTAATCAGGGATCCGATAATGATTTTTCGTCTCATAATTCACAAACTGCATTTTTCAAATTAACGATTAAAAGTTACATCAATTTTACAACATTTTTTTTGATTTAATCCCAAAGAAGCCGTTAGAGCTTTTATGCCTTACGGGCCCTTCGGATCCCGGCGATCGCGTCGGGATCATTGTTCCAATGACAATTTTGGGTTAATCCGGTTTTATACCTAAAAATCGATTCCAGATCTGTTCTCTGTTATCCACACCAGAATCAAGAATGGGTATCGCCCTGTCAAAATCGACTACATTGGTACTGTCTTCATTAAAGATAAAACGATTCGTCCAGATAAAATCGGCATTATGGCTAAGCCAAAAATCACTTCGCCCGAATCTGAGATCGTGCAGATAAAGCTCATTTCCTGATTTTTCCATTATGTAATATCCCATTGAAAACCAATTTAACACATCAACCGGATAATCATCAATCCAGGGTTCTAAAAGGTTTGAATTTTTTGCAATCCCATTAAAATTGAGATGGTAGTTATCATCAAATAGTGAATAAGTGCTGACATAAATGGAATCATTTCGCTCGATGTAGCCCATCCAAAGCAAATTGGTGAATGGCCCGGGAATGGTCTTTAACCTTTCATAGTTGCCATATTGCTGTTTAAATGAAGCATCAAATACCTGGTTTACATGTGCTTTGATTCCAAGGCCCACCATGATATATAAACTGCTCACAAGCAGTGCTACTCTTGGCACCCATATCCTGAGCTTTGAATCTTTTTTTTGCAGTAATGAGATGATGATACCGGCAATTAATGGTGATGTATAAAAAGGGTCGATAATAAACATGGAATCGATCGTAGCAGGGTAGCTGCTGAATGGTTCAAAAATCTGAGTACCATAACTGGTCGTCACATCAATAAGGATATGACTAAGTAATGACCAGAATGCTACCCATGCCCAGGGTTTCCACCCGATATCATATTTTTCCCTGTGAAACCGCTGAATCAGCAAGCCAAAAACAGGTGAAGCCAATAACAGAAATACAAATGAATGAGTAAAACCACGGTGAAATCGAAGTTGATGCGCTGAGTCAAGGAATGGGTTTAAGAGCACATCCAGATCCGGGAACGTGCTGATCGCCGCACCCCAAAGTGCCGCTTTATAACCAACCTCACGTCCAAGTTTCGCCTCACCGATGACCGCACCAAGTGCAATGTGGGTAACAGAATCCATAATGAAATAAACAAACTAATCGATTACATCATCTATAAAAACTTGTAAACGAAGAAATCTTTTTACCAGTGTAACCGTTCTTGAAGTTAAATATTTGCACATTTTTTATAACGTTTTACAACTGCATCTGAATTAATTAGCGATAATAAAGCGTTGCAATGATGCACTTGCCTGTAAATACAATGTAACAGGGCATTTAAACATCCCGGTATAAATAAATAATAATGAGAACTACGATAACTATATCTTTCCTATTCGCTTTAATTATGGCTTTGCAAGCCTGTGGTTCTGGCGATGAAAATAATTTTAATTCTAATAACAGGGTAATCCCATCTGTAGAGGCTGTCCAGGCGCAGTTTGGTTCATTGCCGCTTGAAGAGAGATTAAGCGGAATTGTAAGGGCCGGCAACCAGGTTGCTATCCATCCTCGTATCAATTCACCTATTGTCGAAGTGTATGCACAGAACGGTGATTATGTCCAGCAGGGCGATCCCCTGGTACGACTCGAAGATTATGAATATCGTGAGCGACTTGAACAGTCAAGAGCAAGCCTGAGAATAAATGAAGCACAAATGCGTCAGGCTGAGGCGAGTTTGAATGAAGCACGAAATGAACTGCGCCGGCAACAAACACTTGCAGAGCGAGATCTAATCAGTGAAGTGGAGCTTGAAAGGGCTGAACTTCAGGTTCAATCTGCTGAAGCAACACTCGAGCTTACACAAGCACAAGTTGATCAGGCAAGGTCAACGATGGCTGAACGTCAGGATGAACTTAACAGAACGATTATCCGGTCACCCATTTCAGGTATCGTAGGAGGCAGAAATGCCGAAGTCGGGATGCAGGCCAATAACAATACATTGCTATTTACAGTAGGTGATGTTGATAATACTAAAGTGATTGTAAGTCTGACTGAAAATATGGTCCGCAATATTAGTATCGGCCAAACAGCAGTCATTTTTTCTGAGACCATCGGAGATACACTACTGTATGGTGAAGTTGCAAGAATTTCACCGTTTTTATCACAGGGCAGCTTCAGCACACAGGGTGAAATAGATATTCCTAATGATTCCGGATTACTGATGCCGGGTATGTTTGTGACGGTTGACATTCTCTATGGCGAATCCGAACAAGCTACAATAGTACCCATAAGTGCAATTTATCAGCATCCGAGAACCGGCGAACAGGGCATATATGTTGCTCCATTTTTTGGAACTGAAATGGAACCTATCACTGAGGTAGATTCAGATAACCCTCCGCCGTTAAGTGACCCGACAGAGCTGGAATTCCGGCGCGTACAGATTATTGCAAAAGGACGTGAAACCGTTGGTGTTGTCGGTGTAAATAGTGGTGATTGGATTGTAACCGTTGGACAGGGGCTCCTTGTTGGCTCTGATGATAACCGGGTAAGAATTCGCGCTGCAACCTGGGACAGAATCATCACCATGCAGCGCACACAACCACAGGATCTTCTGGAACGAATCATGATCCAGGACATTGCCGGAACAGTACAGTAACCAATTTTTCTTTCCTAACACTTAAAACGATTAATACAAAGCCATGGGATTGACAGATATCTCTGTAAAACGACCGATCGCAACATTGATGGTCTACTTAATTGTAATCACACTGGGTATCGCAGGCTTTCGATACCTGCCGGTTGATCTCTTACCTCCGATTGAATTTCCACGATTAAATGTGCAGGTAAGCTATCCGAATGTCGGGCCGGAAGAGATAGAAAATATTATCACTGACCGCATTGAGAATGCGATTGCGGGTGTAGCAAACCTCGAAGAGATACGATCACGATCATCCGAGGGGCAAAGCTCTGTTAGCCTGACATTTACTCAAGGGGTGAATTTGGATGAAGCGGCAAATGACGTACGGGCAGCTCTTGACAGGGTAAGAAATAGTTTACCGGATGAAGCCGATCCGCCAAGGATCCGGAAATTCGACCCGAACGACTCTCCAATTGTGATTCTTGGAGCACAGTCGGATCGGCCAATGGATGAACTAACCCGGATACTGGACAGGGATATTGCCAAAGAGATAGAACAGGTTCCCGGAGTAGGTGCTATTGATATTTGGGGTGGTGTCTACCGCGAAATCAGGGTGAATCTGAAACGCGACCGATTGATAGCAAGTGGCCTTTCTGCTGCTCAGGTACAGAACGCTATTGCTGCTGAAAACCAGACCCTTCCCGGTGGTAATGTTAATGACGGGCTGAATGAGCTTTATGTCAGAACCCTCGGTGAATATGATTCAATTGATCAGATCTCAAATACAATCATTACACGAATTGATGGTAATCCAATCAGGGTTCGAGATATTGCCACAGTGGAGGATACTTTCCAGGATGTGAACAGGGTTGTTCATCTTGATGGAAAACCGATGGTGCGGATGGGAATCCGTAAGCAGACCGGTGCCAATACGGTAGCTGTTTCTGCCGGTATTCAACGAGAGATTGAGAGAATTAACAGTGAGCGGTCTGATATCAACCTTGTGATGATTACCGATCAAAGTGAATTCATACAGAATTCCATTGATAATGTTCAACAAGCCGCAATCTGGGGAGGCCTGCTTGCAATTTTTGTGCTTTACATATTCCTTCGAAACGGGTCAACCACTTTCATTATAGCACTTTCCATCCCGATATCTATTATCGCCACCTTCGGGCTGCTCTATTTTAATGATCTGACACTGAATCAAATGAGTTTTGGAGGGCTTGCTCTTGGTGTAGGCCTGATTGTTGACAACGCTATTGTAGTTCTTGAAAACATTGTTCGGCTGCGCAGCGAGGGTAAGGATCGTAAGGTAAGCGCCTTGATTGGGACAAAAGAGGTTAGTGGTGCAATTATCGCATCAACACTTACGACATCGGTTATTTTCCTTCCGGTCGTTTTTATGCAGACCATTACGGGAACTTTATTCCAGGAACTTGCACTTGTCGTGGTTTTCGCTCTCGCGTGTTCCCTTCTCGTAGCATTAACTTTGGTACCGATGCTGGCGAGCCGATTCATGACAATCAAACCGGATTCGGAACTGACTGAAAAGGATAAAGGATGGTTCCAGAAGAAATTTGCACAATTCGAATATACCTATGCAGGTATTCTCAGAAATGCCATCCAAAAAAAGTATGTCGTATTTGGTGTAACGGTAATTCTTCTCGGCGGCGCATTTTACACGTGGAAATACATACCAGTCGAACTTGCCCCGGAGACAGAAGCAGACAATGTAAGAATTGATTTCCATCTTGCCGAAGGATTGAATATTACAATTGCAAGCCAATACCTGGAAGAGCTTGAGACCAGGGTTAGAGCACTGACTCCGATGGACCAGGTTAAATATATCACAACGGATGTACGTCCCGGCAGAGCACGAATTGATTTGGACCTTGTGGATGTAACACAACGAACGATCAACTCATACGATCTTGCCGATGAGCTAAGATCAAAACTGGAAGGAATCATTCCGGGCGGAACCGTTCGTGTAAGGGCACAGTCTGGATTATGGATTCTCAGAAGAATTTTTGGCGGTGGCGGAGGTGAAGATGATGACGAAGCCGTACAGCTTGAACTGAGAGGATATGATCTTGAGCGGGCTGATGAAATAGCCGACCAGATTCGAAATCGTATGGAACGGATACCCGAAGTAAGAGGTGTCAGGTCTGACAGGCAGGAAGGAAGGCCGGAACAGAATATCTATTTCGACCGTGAATTGATCTCCGAACTTGGACTCACTGTGCGTGAGGTTGCCCAGGCAATTCAAACAAACATTGGTGGCAGCCGGGCAGGACTCTTCAGGGAAGCTGGTGAAGAGTACGATATTATGGTTCGTTTACGGCAGGAAGACAGAATGAGCACCCTTGACCTGGATAATATATCTGTTACAACAGCTACAGGTGAAGTTATACCCGTTTCAACGGTTATTCAACAACGATCGGCAAGAGGGCCAACAGCGATCAATCGTGTTAACGGACAGCGGGTAACCAATATCACTGCTAACCTTGAGGCTGGAGTTCCGCTTGGTGAAGCTGTTGAAAAAATCAGGGCCGAAATTGCAGGTATAACCCTGCCGAGCGGATTCTCGATAACCTACGGTGGTGAATACGAAGAACAACAGCGGGCACAGCAAGACTTCATCATGTCGATCCTGATGGCACTGTTTTTAATCTATATGGTGATGGCTGCACAATTTGAACGCTTTGTGGATCCCCTGATCGTGATGTTTGCAGTTCCGGTGGCTATTGTTGGTATCGTTCCTACGATGCTTTTGACCAATACAACGCTGAACATGCAGAGCATTATGGGGATCATCATGCTGATTGGTATTGTAGTAAACAATGCGATTGTATTGGTTGATTACATTAACCTGATGCGTCGTGACCGCGGAATGAGTGTTATTGAAGGAGTGATTGAAGCCGGCCGTCTCAGATTAAGGCCGATTTTGATGACAACCCTGACTACTGTACTTGGATTGCTCCCCCTCTCATTCGGTTGGGGAGCCGGTGGTGAAATTCAGGCTGCACTTGCACGGGTTGTGATTGGTGGATTGCTGGCTTCAACACTGATCACACTGATATTGATTCCGGTAGTTTATATCAATGTAGACAAGATTCTCGTCTGGTTCCGTGAAAAAGAGTTTTCGAAACTCTTCAGCCGTTCACGACAAACTGTACCGGCAAATTTGACAGACTAAGCCGGGTAATCAAATTCTTTTCTTCCATTCAAGGCGGGCTCATTAGATTGGGTACCGCCTTATTTTTATAGTCAAACTATGATGTCAGAAGAATTGAGCCCAAAATTGATCTCTGATCTC
>SLKH01000094.1 GCA_007134665.1 Balneolaceae bacterium | reverse complement strand
TCCAAAATCTGTTCTGCGGCAGAGCAGCGAAACAAGATAAAGATATCCTGTTTCTGAAAATATACCTCATATTCAGGATTCTATGTACAATGTACAGGCGACTTATCAGTTTATGATATTGTACGATTCGTTATTATCTTTATTGAGGTAGTTAAACCGGGATTAAGTACCGGCTCTGCTGTTGTTCTCTAATACGTTGTTTGTAACCATTAGGGGTGTCCTGTTGAATTTATCAATGAAGGGCTGAGAACAAACCCTTAATACCTGAACCGGATTATACCGGCGGAGGGAAATGGCAATGATTTTGCATCAAGTGATGCATGTATGGATTTCTAAAAGCCGTTCTCCTCTTAATAAGGTCAACGGCTTTTTTTATGCTTTGAATTCGAATTCTCAAGTAAAGACCGGAAAATCTATGAACAGATCTGATATCACCTGGAATCACTTGCAACAAGTAAGGAAAAGTGCACCACTTGTACACAACATCACCAATTATGTCGTGATGAATAATACCGCGAATGCTCTACTTGCTTTGGGAGCATCACCAGTGATGGCTCATGCCAAGGAAGAAGTTACTGATATGGTAAATATTGCAGGTTCCCTGGTTATAAATATCGGAACCCTGAGCCCGCGATGGGTAGAAGCGATGGATATGGCGATGACTGCAGCAAAAAAGAAAGGAATTCCGATAATATTTGACCCGGTTGGTGCCGGCGCAACACCTTACAGAACCCAAACGGTGAAGGAATTATTGAATAGTAATCAACCGGATATTATTCGTGGAAATGCGTCCGAAATCATCGCCCTCTATTCAGCAGAAGCCCGGACAAAAGGGGTTGACAGTACACAAAAAAGTGAGACTGCCAGTGAGGCAGCTCTATTTCTGTCAGATAAGTATGAGTCTGTCGTAGTGGTGAGCGGGAAAGTGGATTATATCTTTTCGGGCAAAGAAGTGAGAGAGGTGAAAAGTGGTGCTGAGTTAATGACAAGAGTTACAGGGATGGGTTGTACAGCTTCAGCACTGGTTGGGGCATTTGCGGCTGTCATTGATGAACCTGATGAAGCTGCTGAAAGTGCGATGAGGGTTATGGGTATTGCCGGTGAATTAGCCGCTGATAAAGCGGATGGGCCCGGGACACTACAACTTTATTTCCTGGATGCACTTTACACAATGGATAAAACACATATTGGAATTAAATTATCTGATGAGCAGATGTAAATTATGCGAAATATAGATCTGAGCCTTTACCTGGTTACTGACAGAAACCTGATAAAAAACAGTACACTGCCGGCATTGGTACATCATGCAGTGGAAAATGGTGTAACTGCAGTTCAGCTGCGGGAAAAAAAAATTGATACCCGGCAATTTATACGACTTGCACTGGATTTGAAAAAAATTCTGGATCCCCTACAGATTCCGTTGATTATTAACGACAGGGTAGATGTAGCTTTGGCAGTTGATGCATCAGGAGTCCATCTTGGCCAGCACGATATGCCGGTGAGTATTGCCCGTAACTTGCTTGGAGATGATAAAATTGTCGGTTTGTCGGTAGAATCGGAAAAAGATGTTGAGAATGCAGATGCTCTGAGTGCAGACTATCTCGGAGTCAGCCCGATTTTTTCTACACCGACTAAGACGGACACAATAATAGAGTGGGGGTTGGACGGGCTTAAAAAAGTAAAAACTATGACTGATTATCCGCTGGTTGCCATTGGTGGCATCAATCCTGAGAATGCATCAGAAGTTTTAAAACATGGTGCCGATGGGATAGCAGTTGTATCAGCCATCTGTGCTGCTGATGATCCCGGGAGGGCTTCAAAACAGCTTCGGGAACTCATTGACTCCGTAAAGTCACCAGGCATTGAGCTTAATCGTTAAACAGGGTAAAGTGAAAAGCAAATCGAAAAAATCATTGTTTAATGACATCACATCTCTGAGTGAAATTGGCGAGTTTGGCCTTATCGACAGAGTAGCACAACTGTTTCGGGAAGGCGAAGAAGATAACAGGCTGGGTATTGGTGACGATTGTGCGGTTTTACCATCCGGGGACGGATCTTCATTGCTGGTTACAACCGATATGCTGATTGAAAACCGCCATTTTCGTATGGACTGGATTGACCCTGAAGATCTTGGTTATAAAGCACTGGCAGTGAATATCAGTGATATTTCAGCAATGGGAGGTGCCCCGGAATTTGCATTTCTGAGCCTTGGATTACATAGTGATATTTCAACAGAATGGCTTGATCGATTTTTCCGCGGAACACGTGAGCTGTCAGCAATTCATGATATTAAATTGATGGGAGGTGATACCACAAAAAGTCCGTCAGATATGGTCATCAGTTACACACTGCTTGGCCTTATGGATCAAAGTAAAGTTTTGTTACGATCAGGTGCCCGCCCGGGAGATAAAATTGCTTTACTTGGTAAAGTGGGAGAATCGGGTGCCGGATTAAAACTTTTAGCTGAAAAGGAATTGAATGGAAATTCAAAATATCAATCCCTGGTAAAAGCTCACAACAGGCCAAAACTCTTTGTCAGGGAAGCACAGTACCTTGCAGAATTCAATGCTGTTCATTCCATGATTGATTTATCTGACGGAATTCAATCGGATGCGAGACATATTGCCAACAGATCCGGCGCAGAACTTATTATTGATCTTGACCTGCTGCCATTGAGCAGTACGTTGACAGGCTTTTGTAATGAGTATTCTTGTTCAGCTACAGAACTTGCACTGACTTCTGGAGAAGATTACGGGTTGTTGTTTACCCTGTCAGGTGAAAAGGCCGGCATTATCCGGAAACAGTTTACAGAGCAGTTCGGCTATTCATTCCATTTGATTGGCGAAGTAGCTGAAGGGGATCCGGCAGTTAATTACACTAAAAAAGGCAGGCCGTTCAAAATTGAAAAGCAGGGGTTTGATCATTTTAAAACAAAATAACGGATGTTCATGGAAAAAAAGCTTTACATACGGGCACTGTCGATAGCAGGGTCAGACAGCGGAGGGGGAGCAGGCATCCAGGCTGATTTAAAAACTTTTTCTGCCCTCGGATGTTATGGGATGTCGGTAATCACTGCCATGACAGCTCAAAATACAGTAGCTGTAAAAAGTATACAGCCGGCTGACAGCGGATTTGTCGGTGATCAGATCGATGCTGTCCTGGAAGATATCGGCGTTGATACCATCAAAATCGGGATGTTATTTTCTGCTGATATCATACGTGTGGTTGCCGATAAACTTGCGGCAACAAAAATTCCCAATATTGTACTCGATCCCGTCATGGTGGCCAAAAGCGGAGACAAACTGCTGAAGGATGACGCAATTGAAGCCATGGTTGAACTTCTTTTTCCCCTTGCAAAAGTGATCACCCCCAATATTGAGGAAATTAAAGTATTAACAGGCACTGAGATAAAATCTGCCGAAGATTTTCCCGGGGCTGCGGAAAAG
>SLKH01000191.1 GCA_007134665.1 Balneolaceae bacterium | reverse complement strand
GGTTCAGCATGCACACCGTGTGTCCGCCCCATCATAATCGTATCTTTATGTTCAATCGCTTTTTTTGCGAGTACATCTTTCATCCGTTCAATCCCATCTCTCAATATGGAATTCGCCTGTTTCAATCTGACACCATTAGCAGTATCTACTACATCGGTTGAAGTAAGCCCGTAATGAACCCATTTTTTTTCGGGGCCGAGACTTTCAGAGACCGACCGGGTAAAAGCAACAACATCATGCCGTGTCTCCTTCTCGATTTCATGAATCCGGTCTACATTAAACGCCGCTTTTTCATAAAGAATATCGACATCCTTTTCCGGAATTCTACCAAGTTTACTCCATGCCCTGCAAGCAGCCAGTTCTACATCAAGCCAGGCTTGAAATTGATTTTCTTCCGTCCAAATTTCAGACATCTCTTTCCTGGAATATCGCTGAATCATCTGCTTTCTTTTGTTTTAAAAAATTGAAAATTGGTTATTCTAACCCTAAAATTTACACGAAAATTTCCTGCCCATATCTGACATGAAAGTATAATACAACCCGGGCGGGAAATCAGGTGTTTGAAGGTAACTGTTACAGGGAAATATTGCTATTCAATTTACTGAACGGGGATCTTGAGCCACTGCCCTTGTTGAATTTGATCCTCAAGTTCTACCTGGTTGATGATAGCAATATCCAATGCATCCATATCCATTGGGATCGGATCAGGCAGAAAAGATTCAAATGTTCCGCTTCGGTTAGCTCTGAATGTCTGGATTCGTACCGGTTCAATCGCAAGTATGGATGGATCAGTAAGCCTGTCAAATGACTCAGTAACATATCTGAAGTTATCTTCATAGGTATCATATCTGTCGCGCACCGTGTAGTTGATAAACCTGTAGATATAATCACCGTAGGATACAGCATAGATATACAGGCCGATCGGTGTACCATCCTGAAGTGATGCGTGTGCCGTTGCTTCATATGCGTTCCACTCACCACTACTCAGTGTCTCTCCTTCTTCAAGGAGCTGAATACCATCCTGAGAAGTGATCGCCCGTACGGATTGCTGCGGGGTTGATGACTCTCCATCAATTCTGAATATAGAAACTGCATCTTCCTGCTGGCTTAGCAATACGACCTGTGACGGCTGATTGATCATCTCCCATCCTGATGGAATATTATACCGAAACTCAAGATCCGGGTGATAGAAAACTCCGTTTTCTTCAAATCCATGCCGGGGATTATCTCCGAATATCAATCCATTGATAATCTGCATATACCGTTCCTCATTTCTTTCTGTCTGCTCATAGCTTCTCTCTCTCCATTCATCTGCAAGCCGGGGAATTCTGATTTCACGCTCTCCGGGATCAGGATGAGTGGACACAAAATTCGGAATTGTCTGGCCATATTTTTCAGAGATACGTTTCAAACTGGTAAAAAGTGCTGCCCCTTCTGCAGAATCATACCCGCTCATTGCAGCATATTCAACGCCAAGTGCATCTGACTCCCTCTCATTATCCCTGCTGTAACTTAGAAATAACAACTGTGCTGCAGTGCTGCTTAATTCAAGTAATGTCTGCCCTGGCAATCCCAATATTTCCTGGCCCAATACAGCTCCGCCCACGACAGCAATCTGTCCGATCGTCTGCCTTAATGCCCGCTGGGATGCATGTCTTGCCGCAACATGGCCGATTTCATGCCCCATTACAACAGCAAACTGAGCCTCGTTGCTCAGGTGAGCCATCATCCCTCTCGTGAAATAGATATAACCACCAGGTAGTGCAAAAGCATTAATTACCGGGCTATCGAGCATTCTGAAAGTAAATTCAGTTTCCCGAAACTGCCGATCCGTATCCGGGCGCCTCAGATGGCTTTCAGCAAGAATACGCTCTCCAATCTCTACCACATAGTCCGCCAGTTCGTCATCGTCATATAATCCAAACTGGGCTACAATTTCAGGGTCTGCATCCCGCCCGATCTGGATTTCCTGGCTCCATGAATAACCAAATGCACGAGTTGTTCCTGTTACCGGATTTTTCTGAATTGAACAACCGGCAACCAAAAAAGTTATAAAAAACGGAAGGAAGAAATATGTTTTTAGCTGTCTCATGAGTGTCTTTTTATAGTAATTTGGCAAGTTACTTGTTCCTGCTGATTTTCACCATTGCAAATAAAGTAATATACAAGTTGAAAGAGTAAATACCGGACAGTCCCTGAGGTCTCTTCAATAAGATAAAATTCAATCCCATTCAATGATGTCCCCATCACTCTCACAATTACTGATCAGATGCATCCACTCCTGAAAGATGATGACGAGTGCAAGAGAATCGAGTGAACAATATACTCTCAATGCATCATGGATATCTTTACGTCTCAGATCGTCGCAATATTCAGTTTTTGCATACAGCCAGGCATGCATCGCAGACGAACCATCTTCTATAGGTTCATTTTGAGTTTGGTTTAAGATATAGGGATCTGACAAATGTCCATCTTGACTCTCAATCAGGTTCAGATGAAAATCGCCGAATTGAATTCCATCCGTATATCTTTTCTGTAAATAAGTACTGCTTTGTAGTGTGCTCATCAATACCTGTTTTAAACCCAGGCCCTGATTCAGAAATCTGTTAAAATAGAAATCCCGGACAAGCTTGTTCATATCTACAAAACGATTTGGAGTATTATCTGCCCCTTTTATCAGAGATTGAAGCTTCATTGCAGCCCGGATATCTTTACCGGAACTTCGGGAATATTCCCGGAATAATGTATTTAATGCTTGTTTTTCAAATGGGGAGTATTGGAAGATTGTACCCTTCATAATCCCTGGAATGGACGTCAGTTTGTCCACAAACTGATCGTGCGGGTAATGATATAAATCTGTATCGAGCCACTCATAATGAGTGAGTTCTCCATTTTCATGTAATGTGTGGCAGGAAAATTGAAAGTAAACAGGTTCATAAGGCCTCCCGGAAACCTGCATAGGAATGGCAGATGTTGCAGCTTCAAAATCGATAAAATGCAGTGGGTATTTTACATGTTTGAGAATGTCTCTCAATTTTTCTTTCATCCATTTCAGAGGCAGCAATTTTCCACGTGCCGATAAAAGTTGTAGAATTCTTCTTTGTTGAATTGTTATAGATTGATTACCGAGTACTGAAATATCACTGAATTTTGTGATTCCGGCTGGTAACGGCACTTCCTCCTGAAAATAACGATCCCTCTCAGCTTCATGGGAATTACCATGTCCAATCAAATCGAATACATGTTGCTCAGGATGCTTGTAAGTGCCATTCAGATGGGTTTCCCAGCAACCTTTACCAGAACTTTTTGAAATATTCGTCCTGTATCGGCATACCTTACAGGTATTTGTGATTTGAAAAGGAGCAGGCTGCGTGTCAGATCGGAGCTGCCGCCCCATCCAGTCAAGCTGGTCTTCAAAAGACATCATATGAAAGAATGGATGTAAATTTAAACCCTGATCCG
>SLKH01000239.1 GCA_007134665.1 Balneolaceae bacterium | reverse complement strand
GGATCCCAGGCAATCGTTGCAGCTATCGATGCCAAAAGGACCGCTCAAAAATGGGAAGTTTTTATCAGGGGAGGATCTCAGCCAACCGGTATTGATACTCTCGAATGGGTTAAAACCGTCGAAGAGCTTGGGGCAGGTGAGATTTTATTGACAAGTATGGACAGGGATGGAACAAAGTCCGGATTCGATATCGAATTACTTCGCGAAGTCAATAAGAATGTCACGATACCGGTCATTGCAAGTGGGGGGGCAGGTACGATTGAACATTGTATTGAAGCTGTAAAACTGGGTAATGCCGATGCTGTTCTGGCAGCAAGTATTTTTCACTTCCGTGAAATAGAAATATCAGACCTGAAGTTGCAGATGCAAACAGCAAAAATTGCAGTCAGATTTCCTCTCTGATTTAACAATTTTCAAAACATTCAAAGCCCTTCACACATCGGAAAAGCGCTTTTTACATGATAAGCCTAATATTATCAATGTGTTAATTAGCATAAAATAGTTGAATATGATCCAATTTTTGTGCTATTTATAGGTTATCATTGTGATGGATCTGAATTCACAAGATGGCCGGATAAAAAAGCCGTGCCCTGTCTGTAAATTTTACAAGTAAATTTTGAATATCTATGGAGTATCGGAAAACGGGATATACAGGTCCGGAGAAGTCTGCATGTGGCGTCGGTTTTCTTGCCAGCCGAAAGGGGCAATTTAGTCACGATCACCTGCAACATGGATTGAATGCACTAAGGTGTGTAGAGCACCGGGGTGCATGTGCAGCAGATCAGATAACCGGCGATGGTGCCGGAATTATGACTGATATTCCTTTCGAATTATTTGGTTATGAACGGGATTCAGTTGCAGTGGCAACAATATTTGTTCCCAAAGATGCGGAACAAAAACGAATTGCACTTCGCACATTTGAAGATACATTCCAATTTGAAGGCCTTAAAGTCATTGATTACCGGGAAGTTCCTGTAGATCATGAAGTGTTGGGCCCTGAAGCAATGAAAACCGTACCGGATATCCTCCATGCTTTTATAGAAAGGCCGGAAGAATGTCGTACCGATTTCTCTTTTGATAAACTGTTATATGCCGCAAAGCAGAAAACACGCATCAAGGAAAAAGAGAGAGGTATCATAAAACAGTTCTTCTTCGTTTCACTATCTGCCAAAACGATAATATACAAGGCTCTGACCAGAGCTGATGCTCTCGACAAGTTTTACCTCGACTTACAAAATCCCGCGTTTAAAACCAGGTTCGTACTTTTCCACCGAAGATTTAGTACTAACACCAGAACATCCTGGGACAAAGTTCAGCCTTTCCGGTTAATCGGCCATAATGGAGAAATTAATACCATTGCCGGGAACCGTTCATGGGCAAACTCACGGGAAAAGATACTCGGTGTAAAAAGAGACCAGTTATTAACACACGAAGGAATCAGTGATTCCGGCAGCCTGAATGAAATGATTGAAGCGCTCAGGTACCGAAGCAGTATCCCCCATGTTGAGGATACACTGGCACTAATGATTCCTCCGGCAGATCAGAATAACGATTTCTACAAATTCTGGAGCCGGGCTATGGAACCGTGGGACGGACCTGCTTTTGTTTCCTACTGCGAAGGGAATAACATTGGCGCACGGCTCGACAGAAACGGATTCCGGCCATGCCGATGGATGAAAACTGATGAGCACTTTTATCTGTCTTCAGAAACCGGCACCTTTGACGTTCACCCTTCAAAAATTAAAGGCAAGGGAACTCTTTATGCCGGCCGGGGAGTCACAGTCGATCTGAATTCCGGGAGTGTCCATTTTCGTGACCCCAGCCACTCCAGTGAACACAAGGATGCAAAATTTGACCCGCGCCTGTTGCAACTCGATAATGGCAGGCCCCCCAAAGAACCCAGCCATCTCGAGAGGATGCACCTGTTTAACTATACAACTGAAGATCTTCAGAACGTTCTCTACCCTATGATCCTGGAAGGAAAGGAACCGATCGGATCGATGGGTGATACAGCCAGGCTCGCTATCCTGTCGGATCAGCCGAGGTCATTTTTTGATTTCTTTTACCAGAATTTCTCTCAGGTTACCAACCCTCCTCTTGATTACATACGTGAGAAAATGGTAACCGATCTGACTATGTATCTCGGCAAAAAGCCAAATATTTTTGAACCAAAAGAGCTGATTCCACCAGCTCCGGCTTATGAACTGAAAAGCCCGGTGCTGAGCCTTGGCCAGATGCAGAGTCTCTACGAACTCTACAAGAACAAGCCGGTAGATGATGAGATTAAACCAACTGTATTTGATATTACTTTCAAACGCACACATGGTGTTATCGGTTTTGAATCACGCCTCAGACACCTCGCAGAACAAGCAGTCGAAGCGGCTAAAAACTCCCACCATGTCATAATTTTGACTGACAGAAATGCGGATGAAGAGTACCTTCCTGTTCCCAGCCTGCTTGCTCTCCGAACTGTTATCAATGCACTTAACGATTCAGGCCTGCGGCTTGAATCTTCCATCGTTATAGATTCTGCAGAGATTAAAAATACACACCATGCCGCAGCGATTATCGGATTTGGTGCAACAGCTATCTGTCCTTATATGATTCTTGAGATAGCCAGGTATGAAGAAAACCGGAAGTTTAAGGATTTGAACCCGGTTGAAAAGGAAAAATTTGTTCTTAAAGCTCTTGACAATGGAATTCTCAAAATAATGGCGAAATCGGGCATTTCTGTCGTTCAGAGCTATCAGAGTGCAAAGCTGTTTACAGCTATCGGGCTTGGGCCGGAATTGATTAAGACTTACTTCCCCGGGCTGAAAAGTACTATTGGCGGAGCGGAACTGGAGCAGATTGCAAATATGGTACTTAAAAACACAGAACATCTGCTCGACACAAAACCGGATGAGCGGAAACCGATTCATACTTATCTCTATAAAGAACACAATCGTGGTACCAGGGGCGAAAAGCACTCCATGACCAATACCCGGTCAAAAATGATCCACAAGCTTGTCAGAGAAAATGAGTTTGGGCTTGAATCCATGGAACTCTATGATGCCTATCTTAAGGAGGGCTATAAAGATGATCCGGTAACACTTCGGCATCTTTTTACTACAAAGAAAACAATAAAGCCACTTCCACTTGAAAAAGTGGAAGGATTACACGAAATCACCAAACGGTTTGGTTCCGGTGCAATGTCATTCGGAGCCATCAGTGCTGAATCCCAGCGTGATATTTTTAAAGCAATGAAAGAACTGGGTGGTAGAAGTAATAGCGGTGAAGGCGGCGAAAATCCCTATTATTACACCGAGGGTGTTTCTGCAACTGCCAAGCAGGTTGCTTCCGCGAGATTTGGTGTTACTGCGGAATACATCGTATCAGGTGAAGAGCTTCAAATCAAGATTGCCCAGGGGGCCAAACCGGGAGAAGGCGGCCAGCTGATGGGTGTAAAGGTCGACAGGTACAT
>SLKH01000149.1 GCA_007134665.1 Balneolaceae bacterium | reverse complement strand
TGCGGAAAAAAGTGATTGAAATGGGGCTTCACCCATCTGAAATTATCGACCGTCACTGGTTTCATTCTGTTTACTTTCGGTCACCGGGTGGTGTATTGTTTGAAATAGCAACAGATGGCCCCGGGTATGATGTGGATGAGGACCCCGATAAACTCGGTCAGAAATTGATCCTGCCTCCATGGCTTGAATCGCGACGGGAGATGATAGAGAAACGACTTCCGGAGATTAAGGTTTAGGATTGAGTTTTGAGTTTTGAATTGTGAAAATTTAGATTCGGAATACATGATTTTAAATCTTAATACATTGTGATCCATTTAAAAATTATCAAATCATGAAAATTTTGGCGTTTGCGGGCAGTTTACGGAAGGATTCGTATAACAAGGCTCTGATAAGAGCGGCGAAGGAACTTGCCCCATCGATTATGGATATTCAGATTTTTGATCTCGAGGGAATTCCCCTTTATAATGCAGATCTTGAAGCTGAAGGAGACCCTGAGCAGGTCGCCGGGTTTAAGAATGCTATCAGGCAGGCAGATGGTTTATTAATTGCAACACCTGAGTACAATCATGGAGTAGCTGCAGTGTCCAAAAATGCGATTGACTGGGCATCGAGACCACCAAAAAATGCTCCGCTCAACCAAAAGCCGATTGGGATCCTTGGAGCTTCACCGGGATTGACAGGTTCTGCGCGCGGACAAAGCCAGCTTCGACAAGCATTCGGGTTTACCAATTCTTACTGTATGCCACAGCCGGAGATACTCGTTTATCGTGCCCACCAAAAATTTGACGAAACAGGCAAACTAACAGATGAAAACACACGCATCTATCTCAGCAGGTATATGGAAGCTCTGTATGAATGGGTAAATAGATTTATATGATAACAATTGCGGATCTGATGCATTACGAGAGATTTCCTTCGATTAAAACCTGATATTAAACTTCAGTTTTGCCCTGATGGTGCTGTCGGTAATCGTAGTTCTTTCAAGCGGATCAACAATACTGGAATTCCAGGCCAGTAGTAATTCTCTGCCAGGCCTGATGATCCACTGAAAACGGGATTGCCACCCGGCAGTTTCAGAAATGTCATCGTACTGAACAAAGGTATAGAGGTTGATATCGGGATTGACCAGGATATTGAAAAGAAACCTGTAAACACCAATGTCAATCGATTCATCCGGGAAACGCAGATAGCTTTTTTCTATTTCAGCTCCCACAAATGCATGAATAAAAACCTGCCACCCGGTGTTAAACTCAACTGTTTTCTTAGATCCGTGATAAAAATCTCCCCAATTATAGGAGAGTTCGGCCCAAAGATTACGAGACCGGGCAGAGCCGGCAAATATTTCGTATTCATTGAAATGGTAATTTCCCATCGGGATTATGGCAGCATTCGCCAGGTTGAAATCTTCGTAAAATCTTTCCCGGTTGAAGGTAGTTGTGAATTGTACCGATTCACCTGAGTCAAAACGTATCTGTGCAGGTGTCAGTTCAAGTCCCCTGGTTTCAAGCTCTCCCTCAAGGTTAGTGATCTGGTTAAAACCGACCGAAGAGATGATCTGTAATATACCAAAACGGTCGGGTCGGGGTCCTGCTCCGGCATTAAGGTAAAATTCCCTGACACCCGGGCGGGGTACAAATCCGATTCCGGCTGTGAAGAACTCATCAATATGCATAAAACCTGCGCGGCCGAAAAACAGGTCATTAGGATAATTTAGTTCCATTCCATAAGCGTGATCTGTAGTTCGATCATTTACAGGAGAATCGTTGTGTGATTGAATCCCGTACATTGTTAATGAAAGATTTTTATTCCCGCGGAATTCGGAAGTTCCAAATCTTGTATCCAGGCCTACCACTATATTACGGCCGGCGCCGGTAGCATTGCCCATTGTGGCAATCATACCGGCCGAAGACTGGCTGCCAAAGTTCCTCGCAAGGCGCAAAGCAGAAAAATTACTATCATCATACACCTGTTTCTGGTATATATTCATCATCCCGATATTCCAATCGCCGGCCTGTCCGGTAACGCGTCCGCCAACATGGATTGGAACCGGCCTGCCAACGGAATCCAATCCGAGCCTTCGGCTAAAAAAGGGGATGAGCCTGGTACCATAAGGGTTACTCCTGTCTCCACTGATACCGAAATTGAAGTAGTTGATACCATCGAGGAAGAAATCCCGTTTCTCGGGGAAATGAATTCCGAATCTTGTCAGGTTGATCTGTCGTGCATCAGCTTCTGTTTCAGCGAAATCGGTATTAACCGAAACAACACTTCTCAGGCCGGATGTCAATTGATAGAATAGGTCAACGCCGACATCCCCCATGAAATCTGCTCCGGATTCAGATGTATAATTATGGCCGCCGAGTGCGTAAGGAGTGACATCAAGCCCAATCCCCTGGCTAATCCCTTCAAGTCCGACAAGTAATCCGGCATCCGACACCTGGAACCGGTAACTGTTCAGGTTCGCAACTGGCCAGTATGCAGATTCCTGTTTCCTGCGGATCTGGCGTATAAATTTGATCCCCCAGGTTGTCTGAGAACTGTTAAAGTTGAGGGTTTTGAAAGGTATGGCCAGCTCAGCTTCCCAGCCGTGGGGCTGGATGGTCGCTTTACCTTCCCATAGCCCCTGCCAGTCGTTATTAAATGCTGCTCCGTTTTCCCCGATGATGGCATCTCCCCTGGAACCGCGGGGCCCGATTTGAAACCAGTAGCCAGTGCGTCCATCAAGGTGAGTGTCAAGTATTATCTGAACCCTGTCGTCATTCATTAGTGAAACATCCCTGGCCATTTCTTTGGCTATGATATCGTCTGGATCATCATAACAGCGTATACCTATGTATAAATAGTGATCATCATACATCACATAAAATTCGGTCTGTTCGGATACCGGTTGGCCGGTGCGTGGTTCCCTTTGTATGAAGTCAGTAACAGGTTTAACCCGTGTCCAGGCGTCATCCGATAATACACCGTCAATTACAGGAGCTTCCTGAGTTCGTGTGATATGAATTTCCGATTGAGCGAGCAGTGACAACGGGAGTAATAGTTGTAAAACAAGAAAGATTAAACAGTATTTCATTCCCCTTTCTTTATCAGGATTGTTAAGGTTGCGGTCTGGATGTCTGTTATGGATATATAGAAAGTAAACTTCATTCCGGAATTATACCTTTTTTTTTAATTGAGAAAAAAATCATCAGTCATTTTAGCTGAATTCATTTCATAATTTTGCCTGGAATGGGAATTTATGTCACAAATAAGAGTTTTGACACTCTTTTTATAGAAACCCCGGTTTCCATAAAAGCTCAAAACCAATGCATGGGCAGATTTTTATATGGAAACATGCAGATTAAGATCATATGGTTTGAATCAGAACAGTTACATATTTCTGAATATAGATGGTGTGCTGAATACGGATGAGCATCTCAGGCGTCAGATTTCAGAAAAGGGAAGGTCTACCAGGATGGACTGGTGTCCGATTGCCTGTAATAATCTCAGCAGGTTATGTAAAAAATTTGGATG
>SLKH01000293.1 GCA_007134665.1 Balneolaceae bacterium | reverse complement strand
TGGGCTAAAAAAATGGCTGGTCCTTTCATAAGTATTCGCTGTTTTGAATTTGATTAAAATTTGATAAATAACTCAGGAACTGAACGGTGTCCACTTGTCATTGCTTTCACTCGACTTGATTACGGAGTCGATAAATGCAATACCCCGCACTCCATCGTTTACAGTCGGAAAATCAAGATGCATCTCAGATGGTTCTTCACCGTTTAGCCTGCTTGAGATTGTAAATGCCACATTTCGATAAATGTTGGCAAATGCTTCAATAAATCCTTCCGGGTGGCCGGATGGTAACCGGGTATGGTTTAAAGCCGCATCACTTAAATAACCGTGATCGACACCGGTTCGATAAACTTCGGTTGGCCCGTCAAGATGCTTGACCAATAGTGTATTCGGTTCTTCCTGGTGCCATTCAAGGCCGCCTTTCTCGCCGTATACAAATATTTTCAGGTTGTTCTCCTCACCAACACTGATTTGGCTGGCATGCAGTACACCTTTCGCACCGTTTCCGAAGCGCAGCAGGATATTTCCGTCATCATCAAGCATCCGGCCATCCACCATTCTCGACAGGTCGGCACACAGCTCACTGATCTCAAGGCCGGTTATATATTCTGCCAGGTTTTCAGCATGGGTTCCGATATCACCCATCGCTCCGGCTGGCCCTGCTTTTGCCGGATCTGTTCTCCAGGAAGCCTGTTTATTATCTTCGTCTTCGAGTTTGGTAGCAAGCCAACCCTGGGGATATTCAACCACAACTTTTCTGATTTCACCCAAATCCCCATTGCTCACCATATCCCTGGCCTGTTTGACCATTGGATAACCGGTGTAATTATGAGTAAGCCCAAACACAAGCCCGCTCTCATCAACCAGTTTTTGAAGAGCTTTCGCCTCTTCGAGGTTTACCGTCATCGGTTTATCACAGACAACATGAAACCCATTTTCCAGTGCCATTTTTGCCGGCGGAAAGTGAACATGATTGGGCGTCACGATGGAAACAAAGTCCATTCTTTCACCTTCCGGGAGCGTTTTTTCCTTTTCTATCATTTCCTCGTACGACCCATAAACCCGGTCGTCCGGAAGATTCAGTTGCTTACCTGTTTGTTTGGATCGTTCCGGGTTACTGCTGAAGGCGCCGCAGACAAGATCAATATGTCCGTCAAGTGCAGCCGCTTTTCGGTGAACCTCACCGATAAAAGCACCGACTCCACCGCCTACCATTCCCATCTTAATTTTCCTGTTCATAAACCTATACCGTTAGCTTAGTATTTCTGTTTTGTAAAAGGGTTATTAAATAAAGAAGAATTGCAATCAATTTCATGCTATACAGCAAGAAACTCTGTTTTTTTTTAATCATTTTAAGTAATCGTTCTTAACTGTCCAAAACGATCAAGGAAAAAGAAAGAAGTTTACATCCCTGATTGACATCTGTTCTCTTTCCCGGTAGGGTATCGCCGAGTTAGCACAGATTCACAAAGAGTATCCGCGCTCCGAGCGTAACGATTCCCACAAAGTAAAACTCAGCGAATTCATCTGCGTATCTTTGTGAGAATAAGGAAGCGGATCGATTTTCGACCTGCAAAAAATCAAAAACTTATGTCAAACGAGCAAATAGTAAAGATTACCCGTCTGTATACGGGTGAATCAGGTATATCACATTTTGAAGATATTGAAGTAGAATTGGAAGATAACGGCAAAATCGGTTTTCTATCAGAAATCGAGGAAGCTACCGGGATCATATTCAGGACGAACAGTAAAGATTATAATTATGACTGGCACAATGCTCCACGACGACAGTATATCATCATGCAGGAAGGTCAGGTTGAGGTTACAGCCAGTGATGGCGAGGTCAGGATATTCTATCCCGGTGATGTACTGCTGGTTGAAGACACCACCGGAAAAGGCCATAAAAGCAGAGCACTTGGCAATAAACCCAGAAAGTCCATTTTTGTAACGCTAGACTGAACCGTTACAGGTATCCCTAACCGGAATAACCTGTTACACTACACGGTTAGGGAAATATTCAGCCTGACCTTACAACTGTGAAGTTTACTTGCAATACTTTATTAGCAGCAAATTACAACTTTGTTGCGTCGTCTTCCTCTTCCTCATTTACCACCCGGGTAACTGCACCGATCTTGCCTTCGTCGTCAAGTCGCATAATTCTGACGCCTTGAGTGTTACGGCCCATAGTTCGGATTCCTTTACACTGCATACGGATAACCTTGCCCCGTTCGGTAATGATCATCAGGTCGTCATCGTCCGACACCTCTTTTAATGCGATGAGCTTACCTGTTTTCGGGGTTACTTTCAGGGTAATTACACCTTTGCCTCCCCTGCTCTGCTCCCTGTAGTCATCGACAAGAGATCGCTTACCGTATCCGTTTTCAGAAATAGCAAGTACAGTTGCTTCATGGGTGTTTTTTATGACAACCATATCAACAAGTTCGTCATCTTTATCCAGTTTCATACCGCGTACACCTGAAGTATTTCGACCCATCTCCCTGGCCTGTTCTTCGTGAAACCGGATTGCCCTGCCATATTTATTTGCCAAAATTACAGTACTGTCACCATCGGTAAGAGCAGCACCCAGCAGGCTATCTCCTTCCTTGATATTAATGGCAATGATACCATCACGGCGCGGACGGCTATAAGCTTCGAGTGTTGTTTTTTTGACCTGTCCCTCTTTGGTTGCCATGATTATGGAATGACTGTTAATATACTCATCATCATCCAGGGTTTTTACAGGAACAAAGGTTTTGATCTTGTCATCCTTTTCTATATCGATAAGGTTTACTATCGCACGTCCTCTTGAAAGCCTTGAACCTTCCGGTATTTCATAAACCTTCAGCCAGTAACAGTTCCCTTTTTCAGTGAAAAACAGTATATAATTGTGATTGGTAGCCACAAAAAGATGTTCTACAAAATCATCATCTTTCGTTGTTGTACCTTTCATCCCTTTACCGCCCCGGCGCTGGCGTCTGTATCCGCTCACGGGCATTCTTTTGATAAATCCTTTATTTGAGATCGTCACGACCACATCTTCATCGGCGATCATATCCTCAATATTGAAATCCTCCGCTGAATAGACGATTTGGGTGCGCCGGTCATCATTATACCGGTTTTTTAAGTCAGTCAGCTCTTCCTTGATAATTTCAGCCTGTTTTTCCCTGTCAGAAAGAATTTCCCGGTAGCTGCCAATCCGGTCGATAATATCTCTGTATTCCTGGTCGATTTTGTCTCTTTCCAGGCCGGTCAGTTTTTGCAGCCGCATATCGAGAATCGCTTTAGCCTGGATGTCGGTCAGAGCAAACTTTTTGCGCAATTCCGTATTTGCTTCCTGCGGACTGTTTGAAGCACGGATCGTTTTTATTACTTCATCAAGATTGTCAAGGGCTATTTTAAGTCCTTCCAGGATATGAGCCCTGGCTTCAGCCTGATCAAGATCATAAATCGTTCTGCGGATGATGACTTCAATCCGGTGCTCAACAAAGTGTTTAATGAGTTCTTTGAGTGCCATTACCTTTGGCCG